>NZ_JBEXKU010000144.1:0-9528 GCF_040609575.1 Streptomyces sp. NPDC004647
CTCGCCGCCGTCAATGACGCGTTGAGGGAACTGGAGGCCGAGCGGCAACGGCGAGCCATCGAGGAGGCGGCCTTCGACAACATTTGGCGGGGCGAGTGACGACCGCACGTGGCGATGGTCGCCGCCACCGTGATCACGGGCGCCCGGACGTCTCACCTCAGAGGGCGGCACCACCCGTGACAGGCGCCGTGCAACAGCCCGACGGCCCGCCCCGCGCGATGGGCAAGTCCCTCGTCGAACCCGTCCTGTTCCGCCGGCTCCGCCCCGTTGACGGCGTCCGGCAGCAACTCCGTCACCACGAGCCGTGCCGCTTCGTCGTGGCCGAGCACGAGCGGGGTGAGCAGTTCCTCCCGGCCCACGCGCCCGACCACCGCCTCGAAGGAAAGGGAGCGCCTGATCTGCCGTACCGACGTCTTGTCTCCGCCCAGAACGCGTTTGAGGAACACGGCGGCGCCGGTTGAGGTGACGCCCGCCCAGTTGTCGTTGCGCCCGATGAGAGAGACCACGTCCGAGTCGCCGAGCTGGCCCAGGCCGATCCGGCGGAGGAACTCGTTCACCTCGGGGGCGTCTGCGAGCGCCAACGGGTCGAACGTGGTGCGCACGCGGACTCCTTGCTCGGTGGAAGCGGCTGCCCACCTAGACTCGCAGCGGTCCGCGGGGCCCTGTCCCCGACTTTGGTCGCGGTCCACCACCGACCTGAGTCGGTGCCGGCGCCGGAACGGAAGCGCCAGAATCAGGGGTGGCACACGACGTCGATTCCGCGATACCCGAAGGTGTGAAGCTGTTGATGGACGAGACGCCTGCCGCTGCCGTGCTCCACTTGGAGGGCGTCAGTCACCGATACGGGGACCGGGAGGTGCTGCGATCGGTCTCGCTACACCTGAAACCCGCCGAGTGCGTAGCGCTGGTCGGGCACAACGGCTGCGGCAAATCGACGCTTCTGCGGCTGGCCGCCGGCCGGGAGACGGCTTCGGAGGGCGAGGTCCTCTTCGACGGTTCTCCCCTCCGCGAGGACGACCCGGCCACCCGGGCACGAATCTCCTCCGTGCTGGACCCGGCCGCCTACTATCCCGACCTGTCAGTGCGTGAGCACCTGGTCTTCGTCGCCCTTGCGCACGGCCTCGGCGCGGCTGCGGACGAGACTGTGGACCAGGCCCTGGCGGACCACCATTTGAGTGATCACGCGACGGCCCTGCCCACTTCGCTGTCCTCGGGCCAGAACCAACTGCTGCTCCTCGCCTCGGCCTTCATACGGCCGCACGATCTCCTCCTGCTGGACGAGCCGGAGCAGCGGCTGGACTCCCGTGCGCGAGCCGAATTGGCGGACCGCCTCGTGGCCCACAAGGAGCGGGGCGCGGCCGTCCTCATGGCCACGCACAACCTGCAGCTCGCCGAGCGGGTCGCCGACCGCGTACTCGTCCTCGAATCGGGTGTGCCCGTTGACGCCGCCGGTCACGAGTGGGCGGGGGCGGACCGTGCTCACTGAGGCGTCGGCTCCGGCCGCCTTCCGCGAGTCCACGGCCGAAGCGCTCGACCATCTGCGGCGGGCCAGGCGGGCACAACAGCGGGAGCAGCGGCGCGGCAACGCCGTGCTGCTCTACGGCGTGCTGGTCGTCGCCGCCCTGCTGGGCACCCCGTATCTGCTGGCCGCCGCCGACGCGTCGCAGCCGGGGAGCGCTCAGGGCGACCTCGCCGGACGGCTGCTGACGGGGCTTCCAGTGACCCTGCCGGCCGTCCTGGCGACCGTTCTCTTCCTCGCGCTGCGCAATGCCGCCTGGCGGGGGCCCGTGCTGGTCGACCTGCCCACAGCATTCTGGGCCGTGCCGCTGCCGCTCCTGCGGCGGCCCCTCCTCATGCCCCGCTTCCTCACCTCCGCCGTCTTCAGCACGCTGGTCGGCACCGTTACGGGAGCGGTCGCGGGTTTCCTGGTGGCGACCGGGGTGAACGGCTCCTGGCCCGGCCCGACGGTCGCCGGTGCCTGGGCGGGCGCCGTGACCGGCGTCGGCTCGGTGCTGTCCGGTGTCCTCGTCGAGCGCCACGACAGCGCCGTGGTACGCAAGGGCCGGGGTCTCTTCGCGCTCGGCTGGACGGCTGCGGCCGGCCTGCTCGGGCTGTCGGTGCTCTCGTTCGTGCACGACCTACCGACCTGGGCCGGCCATGTCCTCCTCTGGTCCGGCCCGTGGGGCTGGGCCGCCCAGCCGCTGCTGGCCGCGGTGGGGGGGAGGGCGCCCGGATGGCCCTTGGCCTCCGCGCTGCTCGTCGGCCTCCTCCTGCTCGGCGTACGGGAATCCGGTCGGGCCGTCGCCCTGATCCCGGGGGAGTCGCTGCGCCGACGGGCCCTGGTCGTCTCCCAGGTGACGGCGTCACTGTTCTCGATGGACCTGCGGCAGGCCAAGTTCTCCATCCAGGGGACGCACCGCCGCCGGGCGCGCCCCGCCCTGCGACTGCCCGCACCGCGCCGACGGTGGCTGGTGGTCCCGTGGCGCGACGCGACAGGCCTGCTGCGGGCGCCGGGACGGCCGGCGTGGGCGCTCCTGCTGCTGGCCGCAGCGGTGGTGCTCACCGCGTCCATGGGCACGCTCGCGCTGCGGCTCCAGATCCTCTGCTCCGGGCTCGCCCTCGCGGCGATGTATCTGGCGGCGGCTCAACTGGCGGAGCCGGCCCGGGTGGACAGCGACGACATGCGGAGATCGGTCAACCTCCCGTACTCTTCGGCCGCCCTTGCGCTGTGGCACGCGGCCGTCCCGGCGGCCCTGCTGCTCGCCGCGACGGCCCTGGGCCTCGTCGGCGGCGCGCTCGCCGGGGTGTGGCACCCGGGGCTGCTGGTGCTGCTGCTCTGTGTGCCGACGATGGTGGGAGCGGCCCTGGTAAGCGCCTACCGCGGGTCCATGCCGCCCCATGTGGCCATCGGAGTGGAGACCCCGTTCGGGAACACAGCCCCCCTGCAGATGACCGCCTGGTATCTACGGGGCCCCCTGGGCGCGCTGATGCTGACCGTCCCGGTCCTCGTCCTCACCGCCGACCGGGGGGCCCTGGGGGCCGGTGGAGCGGCCTGGCTGCTGGCTGTCGGCGCCGTGCAACTGCTGTGGGCGCGGCACGCCGCCGGGCAGCAGGCGTGACCCGGCGGCTCCCCGGGACCGGACTCCGTCGATTCGCGCGGATCACGTGACGGCGCCGCCGAGGGCTCGTCCGACAGGGTGTTCCGCGGCTCATTCGGCCAACCCGGCGCGGTCCGCCAGCCCCTCGATTCCGACGGCGGCCGACGACGGCGCCTCGGCGAGGCCGTCCCGGACCAGCCCATTCATCAGGGTCCGCATCTCGTACAGTGCCTGCCGACCGGTGGCTCCGATCTGCAGGGTCCGCATCTCGTACAGTGCCTGCCGACCGGTGGCTCCGATTTGCTGGGCCTGGGCGCGGACCGCCTCCGGATCCTGTGCGGCGGTCACTTCCAGTATTCCGGCGGCCAGCACGGTGCGCCTCACCTCGTGGCCCAACACGTCGTGCAGCTCGCGGGTGATCCTGGTCCGCTCCGCTACCCGGACACGCCCGACCAGCAGATCGCGTTCTCGTTGCAGCCGGCAGGCCCTCTCGGCGGGCAGGGCCCCGCGGACCTTCCGTAGCATCGTGAGAAAGGCCAGTACGGACGCCCCCAACAGGACCGATAAGGCCAGAAGTTCCGTCGAGGGCCGGAGAACGGGTGTCCCTGTCTCCCGAGCGAAGAGGGCGTCGACCGCCTCGCATGCGGTGACGGCGGAGGCGACCGCCAAGTCTGTCCGGGAGAACGGCAGGAGCTTCCGTGCGGACCGCCGCTGCTGCTCGGCGGCGCCGGTCGGCTGGTTCCCGTTCATATCGCGCCAGGAGCACAGTCCATGACGGTGCGTTCCCTGGGGCGGGGTCTCCCGACCTCCAAAGGGGGCGCCACCCTGGTCCGTGATCCCGAGGTCATCGACTTCGCCGCCGAGGCGTTCGAACGATTCTGGGACACAGCACTGCCGTTCCCGTACGAGTACAGCCGCGAGTAGGCCGATGCCACAACGGCCGACGTACGCAGGGCCATCGCCCATCGCCTGGTGGACGGGCCACGGATAAGCAGATCGCGGAGCGCCTGGGGATGTCGCTGCGCTCCTGTCAGCGTCATGTCGCGACGCTGATGCGAGAACTGGGAGCACGCAACCGGCTGCACCTCGGCTATCTGCTCCATGCGCAGCAGGCACCGGCCCGGAGGGCGGAACGCACGACGGCTGAGTGAGCGGAGTCGCGGCCCCCTTCCGCAGCGCCGAGGGTACGTTCGACGTCACCGCCGTGGGCTCGGGCAACGCTCGGGGTAGGTGGCGCCCGGGAGCTTCGTGCAGCACGCACTCGGGCGGGTCCGTTGGCACGGGGGCACTCCGTGTGCGGTGATCGTGATCATTGGTGCCGCTCGCTGTCGTTGTCCGGGCCGTGGGTGACGCGGATTTTGGACTGGCCGTGCGGCAGTTCCTCCCAGTCGGCCATGAACCGCGCCGCCAGGCCGTGTTTCTCGGCCAGGGCGATGAGTGTCTCGGTGCGGTAGTAGAAGTCCTCCCGGAGCACCTGGTGCTCCCTGCCCTCGGTGCGGTCGAAGGTGAAGTCGAACCAGCCGCCCGGTGCCAGCACCCGGCCGACGTTGGCCAGGCACTCCTCGATGACCGGGAGCGGGGAGTGCGAGAAGACACTGTGCGCGTGCACCACGTCGAAATAGGCATCGGGCAGGAAGCGCAGGGTCAGGTCGCGGACCGGGGTCAGCGTGGGGAGCTTTTTCTGCAGCCCCATCTCCACGATCGTGTTTTGCGCGGCGGCGAGGATGTCGGGTGAGATGTCGATGCCGTAGTAGTGCCCCGGCTCCAGGTGCCGGATGAACCGCCAGCCCGCCCGCAGGTTGCCGCACCCGATCTCCAGCATCCGGTGCTCGGGGCGCAGACCGTGGCCGAGCAGGTAGTCGAACTGCATCGCCCCCAGGGCCAGCCACCGCTCGTGGCTGGCGCTGCCGACCGCAGCGTCCGGGTCGGCGCGGGTGTCGGACCGCATCACCGCGCGGTAGTAGGAGACGTGGTCCGGCCAGCGGTAGCGCAGCCACGCGTCCCGGGCGGTGCGGGCCATGTGGCGCGGCACCCGCTCGGGGTGGCGCAGTGCGTAGGCGATGCGGTGCCCGAGGGCGGCGCGGTTGACGGTGACGTTCTTGGCAGGCACGCGGGTTCTTCTCCTCGTTCGTTACGGACGCGGCGTTCGTACCGCCTCGCCTCGCGGCTCTCGGTACAGCCTCGGTGCACGAGCGAGAGACGGACGCGGCCGTCCGGCTCCGATACGAGGACGGTTCGGGGGACACCGGTATCAGCCGATTGGAGGTTGCGGCACCGCGTCGGGCACATTGAGCACGCCAAGCACGTTAGGACTCCCTGCGAGGAGAGGCCAGGAGACCGGGCGAGGCGATGAGGAGGCCGTCGGTGCGGCACGGTGAACAGTCACGTCGGCCGTGCGGCCTGTGACGGCCGCGATCGGGAGCCTTTCCCCGGGGGAGGGCGAGCGGCCCGATCCGGACGGTCGGTGGTTGACGGCCGTCATGCACGCCGCGTTCTTCCTGCTGCTGGGCTCCTCGCTCGCCCGCTTCCTGACCCGTGACCAGGGCGACACGCGTACCGCATGGGTCGTCGCACTGTTCGCCGTCTTCTGGCTGCTCTACGTCCTCGGACGGCTGCTGACACCCGCACCGCGCCCCGGCGCTCGGCCCAGCGCCCGGCACCTGGCCTGGCTGGGCGCGGTGTCGGCCGTCTGGATCGTCCTGCTCGCCCTCGCCCCGAGCGCCACATGGTGCGCCATGCCGCTGCTGTTCGCCGGCCTGCACACGCTGCCCGCGCGGATCGCGGTGCCGGTGGTGGCCGGTCTCACCGCGCTGGTCGTCGCCTCCCAGGTGCGCGTGTCACACGGCACGGTCAATCCCAATATGGTGGTCGCCCCGCCGGCCATCGCCGCGGTCGCCACCGCCGTCCTGGTCCATCTGCAGCGCCAGGCGGCCCGGCAGCGCGTCCTGATCGACGACCTGGTCCGCACCCGCCGTGACCTGGCTGCCACCGAGCGGCGGGCCGGCATCCTGGCGGAGCGGCAGCGGCTGTCCACGGAGATCCACGACACCCTCGCGCAAAGCCTGTCCAGCCAGCAGATGCTGCTGCAGGCCGCCGAGCGCATCTGGCAGGCGGACCCGGGCGCGGCCCGCGGGCACATCCGGGACGCGGCCGAGATCACGTCCCGCAGCCTCGCCGAGGCACGCCGGTTCGTCCATGACCTGGCCCCGGCAGACCTCGCCGAGCGCACCCTGGCCGAGGCGTTGAGCGCGCTCGCCGACCGCGAGAGCGGTGCGGGGCTGACGGTGGCCTTCCGGCTCGACGGCACTCCGGGCCCGCTGCCGGAGCGGGTCGAGGCGGCACTGCTGCGCATCGCGCAGGGCGCGCTGGCCAATGTGCGTGAGCACGCCGCGGCGACGCGGGCCGCGCTGACCTTGACCTGTCTGGGCGAGCAGATCTCGTTGGACATTGCCGACAACGGCCGCGGCTTCGACCCGGACGGCCCTCCCCCCGCCTCCGGCCGGGAGGTGCCGCCGGCCCCCGAAGCGGACCGGGCGCGCGGGCACGGGCTGCCGGCCATGCGTATCCGGGCACGGCAGTCGGGCGGCGCGCTCACCGTGGAATCCACGCCGGGCGAGGGCACCGTGGTGTCGGCGGCCGTTCCCCTCACCCCCTCGTCCCCGAGACCCCGAGGGAGACCGCCCAGTGAGCCCACCGGAGCCGTCCACGCCGATTCGGCTGCTGCTGTGCGACGACCATGCCATGGTGCGTGCCGGGCTGCGTGCGCTGTTGTCCAGCACCGACGGCATCGAGGTGGTCGGTGAGGCGGGCAGCGGTGAGGAGGCCCTCGCCGTGGCCGCCCGCGTCCGACCCGACGTCGTGTTGATGGACCTCCAGCTCGGCGGCGGCATGGACGGTGTGACGGCCACGCGCCACCTGTCGTCAGCCGGCGGGGAGGGCCCCGGCACGCCGTGCCCACGCGTGCTCGTGCTCACCATGTTCGACACCGACTCCGACATCACCCGCGCCATCGAAGCGGGCGCCACCGGCTACCTGCTGAAGGCCGAACGGCCGGAGGAACTGTTCGCGGCCATCCGCAACGCGGCGTCGGGCCGCACCGCACTGTCGGCCCCGGTCGCCGAACGGGTGTTGGCCCAGATGCGCAGCCCGCGCCCCGCCCTGTCCGAGCGCGAGCGCGAGATCCTCCAGCAGTTGGCACGCGGCCTGGGCAACCGGGAGATCGCCCGAGCCCTGTTCATCAGCGAGGCCACGGTCAAAACCCACCTGGGACGGATCTACGGAAAGCTGGGGGTGGAGACCCGAGCGGGCGCGGTGTCGGTCGCCAAAGAGCAGCGATTGCTGCCGTGACGCCGGTGAGGACTTGTGCGGGGAGCGGGCATCGTCCATGTTGCGCCGGCGGGAGGCGTACTGGAGGAGTCGTTCGGAGTCGTGGCCGGCCGTCCCGGTTTCGGTGAGGGCAGCGGCGATTGCGTGCCAGGCGAGATCACGGAGGTCCTGTTGCGGGTGATCGGGAACGATCTCGTGGACCTGCTGGCGTAGCGCTCGGCCGTGCCACTGGTGGTTTGCGCTGGGCGTGTGCGGGCGGCAGTGCGGTGGCGGCCTGGTGGCAGGCGGTCTGCAGCTGGGACAGGCACTACGGCTTGAGATGGGTTGTTGGTCGTGTCGGCCTGTCACGGGCTGGGTGCACATGGCGCGGACGGCACCGCTCAGGTCGCGGTCGTGTTGGTCTTCTGTTCGGATACGGGGCCGGTGGCGCGTTCGAAGATATCGGCCGCTTGCCGGAGTCGGGGCCGGGTGTACTCGGGTTGCGAGGCGGGGGAGGGCGTCGAGATGGCGGGCTGTCGGCTTCGAGGCCCCGGGCTCGGCCTTGACGGCCCCTGGGGCACTCGGCCTTGCCGGACCCTGGGGCAGGGGTAGGGCTCTTCGCGTCCTTCCGGGCCGGCCTGTCCGGAAGGTGCCCGTGCTCCGGATAGAACGTCCCCGCGTCTGTGTCTCTGCTCCCACTCCCCGCACTGCCTGGGTGTCACCACAAGGCCCCGGCCGCGTAGCGCGTACACCGTGTTCGCCGGCTCGGAGTTTTTCGAGGTCACCTGCTCCGCACCCATACCGATGCGCTTCAGGACCGCTGACTGTCGCTCATTGAGTTTGCCCACCGCTGCATGGAGTCGGATCACCACCAGCCTGCAGGAGACTGCAACCAGTTGGGAGGGAATTGATCGCCTTCGACGTCGATCCCTCGTGCCCGTCGGACCGGTTGCGGTTGCGGCGCGGTCACGTGCGCCGCGCGCCATGATCGACACCTGGGGAAGGCAGCCTGGGAGAAGCCGACCAAGATCGTCTCCCAAGTTCTCCCCAACGATCACCGGGCACGCATCAGGGGCCCGACCCGCGATGCGGATCAGGCCCCTGACCTGTTGTTTCTTCAGTCGGGGTGGCGGGATTTGAACCCACGACCTCTTCGTCCCGAACTAGGTACGGACAGATCGTTGACCTGCACTTTCTGACTTCAATACAGGTCAGGGCCTTGGTATGAGTTGGTCTCGCGAGGCGTTGGAAGTCGCGCCTTCCAAGATCCACTCCCCGCTCACTCCCCGCGCTACCGACGGGGCGCGAGGCGCCCGTGCACGATACTCAGGGTCCGCTCAGGCTCCTCCTGGCGGGCGGCCTGTCTTCGTGGCCACACCCGGCCACGTTGCTCCGTCTCATTCAGCTCCATACGTTGACGTCCGTTCGCCGGGTGCAGCGCCTCGCCCTCTTCGACCTAGACAACACCCTGATCGACAGGCAGGGAGGGTTGGCCGACTGGGCTCGCGACTTCAGCGCGACTCGCGCGCTGCCCTCTCACGCGGAACGCCTGATTGGCGACGCTCTGCGTGAGAGGGCTTACCCCGCGGATTTCGAGCGGCTCAGGGACACCTTCGGTCTCGCTGACCCGGTTGCCTCTCTGTGGAGCGAGTACGTCGGGGGCATGGCTTCGCGGGCGCGCTGTCGCGCGGGGCTGCACTATGACCTCCGCAGGATGAGGGCGGCAGGTTGGACGCTCGGGATCGTCACGAACGGGGCCGCGGATATTCAACGGGCCAAGCTGGAAGTCGTGGGACTGTCCCCGCTGGTTGATGCTGTGTGCGTCTCTGAGGAGGTCGGAGTGAGGAAGCCGTCCCTGGCGATATTCCAAGCCGCCGCCGACCTCTGCGGCGCCGCCCTCGCTGATGGCGGGTGGATGGTGGGGGACAACGTCGAGATTGACATCGCGGGTGGCCGCTCTGCGGGGCTACGGACGGCATGGGTCGCGGACGGACGGCAGTGGCCGGCACACGTCCGCAGCCCCGACTTGAGGGAGTGTCTAATCAACGGCGGATCTGCTGATCAAGGAGAGACGCCGAGTGAGCGAGACGATGATCGGGCACGAGTCCGTCGAGGAGTCGGCCGG
>NZ_JBEXKU010000145.1:0-9464 GCF_040609575.1 Streptomyces sp. NPDC004647
TGGCGCCAGGCCCGCGACGCGCACCGTGAGACCGAGGCCGCCCCCAAGCAGCCGGAACCCGAACGGCCCTGCCCCGGCCTGTGCTCCCCGCCGACGCGGGGGCGTTCCGATCGTCCGCTGGGGGCCCGCATGGATGCGCCGGTGCTCCCCGCCGACGCGGGGGTGTTCCGACCACCTCTGCCGTGTGGCTGGCCCACGCGCTGTGCTCCCCGTCGACGCGGGGGTGTTCCGTTCTCCGCCCTGTTCCGACTGGGCTACATCCCGTGCTCCCCGCTGACGCGGGGGTGTTCCGTACGACCACACCGCCGCCACCGCATCGCTCCCGTGCTCCCCACCGACGCGGGGGTGTTCCTTGGTCGGTGGCGCTGTGGCGCATCTTCCCCGGGTGCTCCCCGCCGACGCGGGGGTGTTCCGAGGTTCTTCGGGACGCCGAACTGCGAGTGCGGGTGCTCCTCGCCGACGCGGGGGTGTTCCGTTGTTCGTCGTGGATCCGGTGCCGGGGGCGGTGTGCTCCCCGCCGACGCGGGGGTGTTCCGTTGCCGTACGGCACGTTGCCCAGCACGGCGTCGTGCTCCCCGCCGACGCTGGGGTGTTCCGGTGTGGGACCTCCCGGAGGCCGAGAACCCGCAGTGCCCCCCGCCGACGCGGGGGTGTTCCCGTGGCGCTACCCCCGCCCAGGAAGGGTCACCGATGAAATGCCGGCGTTCGGGGTGACGGAATGCCGGTGAGGTCAGGGAAGCGATCTTCTTCGCCGGGTTCGGCGGCGACGTGTGCCTCGGATCCGGCTCCCCGTCTGGGAGTCGGATGCCTGCCGGGGGATCACGGGGCGGGCGTGGACGAACTCGGTGGCTTGGGCGAGTGCCGGGTTGTGGTCGCGTGCGAGCTGATGGATCGCGTGGACGAAGCTGCCGAGGAAGCGCACAAGGTTGGCCTTCTCCAGATCGGTCTCGCGCCGGTCAATCTGCTCGGCGATGTCGTTCAGCCAGTACGCCGACATCCCGCCGACCACCAGGCCGTCGCGATGCTCGAAGAGCTGACGGCAGATCCCCTGGGCGCGGGTGAAACGCGGCAGGTCCGCCGCGATGCGGTCGCGCTGCTCGTGCTGTTCGGCGAGCTCCTTCTCCTCGTGGTCCCGGGCAGTTTGGGGTGTACGCGGCTCATCGGGCCGACGGACCTGCTCGGCCTTGAGCCGCTGGGCCTTCTGCTGGGCGCCATGCCCGGTGCCCACGCACAGTGCCTCCCGGAACACGTCCCACGCCACTCCCGCCGCGCGACCGGTCTCGATCGCCTTGAGCTGTCCGGCATCCGCCTGCTCGTGCAGGTACTGCCACAGCTTCGCCCGGATCACCGCGGCCTGGCCGATGACGTCTTTCGGGTCGACCTTGCTCGTGTCAACCGCGAGCTTGCCCGCCACCCGTTCAGCGTGCTTCAGCACGAGAACCAGCTCGTCAGAGGCGGGAAACCGCTCGAACTCCGGGGGACCCGCCGCCTTGTGGAGCTCGCGGAGCTGGTCCACCAACGCAGTCGTGTTGACCTCGCCCAAGCGGATCGCAGGCCGCTTGGGACGGGACTTCTTCACCTTGGACGCCACGGCCACCACCACTCGATCCGAAGAGCCGAGAACCCCCGCTCCCAGCTCTCGTTGGTCCTGTCTCAGCTAAGTGTGCTGTCGCATGAGGTTGGTGCCACAGCCGCAATCACTGGGCGGTTGGGCCCGCCCGCCTCCACCGCCGGCCGCCCACACCGCAACTGAACTGACCACAACGCCGAGTGGGCTCGCACTTCAGCAGCTTCGACTTCACCGACGTCGAGGTCCGCCAACCGACCCGCACCTTTTCCAGACACCTGGAACTGGGCCGTGGCGCCGCGCCCCTCACACGGCATGTCCGCCCGCGCAGGGCGCGGGCGGACACAGTCACAGGATCATCCCCCTGGTCAGGGGGCGGGAGTGTTCATCCAGATCCCGTTGAGGCCCGGGCCGATGAAGAGCAACTGGTTGCGGTTGAAGTCGACCTTCGGCGGGTCGACAGGGCCGGGGTAGATGACACTGCCCCAGTTGTTGTTTGTCTTGATCTTTTCGACTGCCCGGTTCGCGTCGAGCCCGACGAAGCCTTCGCCACTGAAGCAGTCAGTGTCCCCGTCCTTGTACGCGATCTCCAATGAGCGGTGTGCATCGTGAAGTCGCAGGCCACAGGTCTGGTGTGAATGGCGAGTTGGATACTCGTGCCGGTCGGCGGCCGATGACCATGACGTAGATCATCGGGCGGGTCCGGCTCCGGCGGGATGCCGGGTTCGGCTGCGCCCACGACCGGCCCCGCCTACGATCCGTCAGCAGGTCGACACGCCGTGAGACCGCGGGAGGCCGCGGGGGATGCAGGAGCGGCAGTGGATCACTTCCCGCCGGAGCGAACTGGACGCTCTCGCCGAGGAGTTGGCCAAGAAAATCCAGGAGGTCCAGGCCGAGCGGGGTGAACTGGCGATCGTGGAGCGGGTGTTGAACCGCCTGGCCGAACAGGCCCGGGCCGACGCCGGGGCTGTCGCTCCGGTATCGGCGGAGGTGGCCGGGCGGACAGTCCTGCTCATCCCGCACCGCAGCGACGCGGCCGACGAGGGCGCGTTGTCCGGCGACTACCGCAAGATCCTGGCGATCGTGCGGGAGGCCGACGGCCCGGTGCCGGTCCGGGCGGTCGGCGAGCGGCTGGGGCTGGACGCCTCGGTGCGCGGCAAGCTGGAACCTTTGCGGGCGAAGATAACCAAGCTCGCCGACCGCGGCTGGCTGCACAAACGCCCTGACGGGCAGTTCACCGCACGTCCATAGCTGTGCAGGGCGGAGGCGTAACTGACGAGCCCCCGAAGGTAGTTGAGTTTGATGTGAAGAAAAACAACAGTTCCGTCGAGGGCCCTGACGGCCTTGTCTACACCGCCCGCCTGCCGCTGTCGAGTGCCACTCTGAACTGGCTCGCCGACCTGATACGCGGCCACCTCAAGAAGATCGGCTCCAGGTGGCGCGCCCTGCCCGCCGGGAAGATCGCCACCATCGTGCTGGCAGTGCTGCGCTGTGACCAGCGACCCTGCGACCTGGCCGGCGGCAACGGAGTACACCGCACCACCGTCACCCGATGGGTCCGGGAGGTCATCGGCCTGCTCGCCGCCCGCGCCCCACGCCTGGACCGGGTCCTGAAGAAGATCGCCCGAATGGGTGGCGGCATCGTACTGCTGGACGGATCGGTGATCCGTACCCGGCGCAGAACCGGGAAGGGGAACCGGAAGAACTACTCCGGCAAGAACAAATGCCACGGCCTGCTCGTGATCGCCCTCACCGACGACCGGGGCCGGCTGCTGTGGATCTCGGCGGCCCGCCCCGGGCGCACCTCGGAGATCGCCGCTTGCCGGCACGACAAGCTCACCCAGAAACTGCGGGAAACCGGGCTCGGAGCCATCGCCGACCTGGGATTCGTCGGCCTCGACGACGGCGGCCCCGACGCCGCCCCGGCGGTGATCACCGGCTACAAGGCCGCCCGGAATCGGCCCCTGACGCGAGGTCAGAAGCTGTCCAACACGGCACTGGCGGCCGTCCGGGCACCCGTCGAGCACGGCTTTGCCCACCTCAAGAACTGGCGCGTCCTCGGCAAGGTGCGCACCGACCCCGCCTGGGCGACCGCCCTGGTCAGGGCCTTGCTCGTCCTCACGAACCGCGAAGTCGCCCGATGACCGACGATCTTCACCAAAGTCACCTGCCAGCGACCAGCACGAGCATCCCGATGCCCACGCACACCAGCCCTGTGACCAGCAACTTCAGCTTGCGTACCCCCCAGTGGGGCCAGATCAAACGTCCTCCGGAACCACCTCACGACGCCTGATCTTCACGAATTATTTGCGAACCGGGGCCAGTTGGAGTCGCCTCGGTGCGTCCACTGAACGGACCCGACCACGGCCCCGTCATCACCACCCGCAACGGCGAAGCCATGTTCCGCGCCTCCTTCTCCAAACTCATCCGCGACGTCGCCCTCACCCACCCCGACCTGGCGGACATCAAGCCGGCACTGCGCGCCGACTGGATAGCACGCTCGGTCTCCCCCCTCCACACCCCCGAAATCAAACAAACATCCCATTCGGGCGTGGGCATGACATAAGATCAGACACGTGTGCGGGCCCCCACCAGCGGCCCGCACCAGCCGTGCGAAACAAGAGAAAAGGAACCCTGTGGAACCCATCCGACACCCCGCGCCACGGGCAAGACGCCGATTAACCCGGCCGCTCGGCGCCCTGATCGCCTTCGGCGCATCCCTGATGCTGGTGTTCACCACCGCCACCGCCGCCCAGGCGCACTACGTGTACCAGTCCGACGAGGTCTGGGCCAACACCGACTCCTCCAAGTGCCTGTACACCTACTCGGAGGTCTCCCACGGCAGCGGAGGCGGCTACGCCAAGTCCTACGGGCTGGCCTCCTCCGGCATCCCCTTGGCCCAGTCGTGCATCCTGGTCTGGAACCGGCCCCCGGGCAACCTCAAGACCGCATTTCAGTACTTCTACTGGGACGGCGCCCGGTGGGGCGTGTGCCGGCAACTCATGGGTACCCAGTACCCCGACGGCACCTGGAGCGGCTACGCCAACACCACCGAGACCTCCAGGATGGAACTCACCTACGACTTCGGGATCGTGCCGCCCTGCGGCGGCGGCTACTACGCCACCAAGGCCGGGTCCAACGTCTACTACGGCGGCACCTGGTACGGGGGCAACGTTCCTATCTGGTCCGGACAGCACTTCATCGAGCCGTAACCTGCAAGGACTGGAGACACCACGCATGAAGAAGACCCGTATATCCCTTGCTGTGGGAGCGGTGGCCGGGGTGCTGCTGCTGGGCGCCCTGGCGGCGAACGCCTCCGCCGATGAGGCGCCCCGCCCCGCCGACAGCGGGCAGGCCGAGAAGGCCGCGGTGCCGCCGGCGCCGCCCACCCCGGAGTGGGTCAACCCCGACGGCACGGTGGACGAGTCCAAGATGCCCGAAGAGCTGCCGCTGATCGGGGCGGACGGCAAGGTGGTCAAGGACGCAAACGGCAAGACCCTCATGGTCAAGACGCACGTCAAGATCGCGCAGTCCGGTGCGCCCCAGGCGCCCGTGGCCGGTCCCCGGGCCGGGGAGAAGCGGTCCACCAGCACGGACGCAGAAGGCCGCAAGACGGAGACCGTCGAGGTCAAGCCGTCCGTTCCGCCCGCGCACTGACCTGACGGACACGCCGGAGAAGAAGGGCACCGTATGAGCAGGCTGCTGGAAGCGGTGTGTGCGCTGACCGTGGGCGTCCTCGTTGCGCTCCTTGTATGGGGTGCTAACCCTGGCGCCGCGCGGGTGGCGTGGCGGGAGGGCGAGCTGAGCGGTGTGACGGTCGTGTTCGTGGCGGCGTGTGCGCTGTGGCTGGTGCTGTGGCGCAGGCGTACCGGGCGCGGCCGGCTGGCATGGCCGCTTGTGGTGCTGCTGTGCGGTGCGGCTGTTGCGCTGGTCGTGGCGGCCATGGCCGGTTGACCGGCGCAGGCAGGCAGGTGGGGCTTCCCGTTCTTGTGGGCGGGGAGCCCCGCTGGCGTTTTCGGGCTACGGCTGCTGTTAAGGATCTTGACAGGAGGGGCAAGGTATCCCTGCGTCACGGCTGCTGTGTCGCCGACCTGGTCCGATTCCGGGGCGTCACGCCTGCGATTTCAAGGCCGCCCGGAATCGGCCCCTGACGCGAGGTCAGAAGCTGTCCAACACGGCACTGGCGGCCGTCCGGGCACCCGTCGAGCACGGCTTTGCCCACCTCAAGAACTGGCGCATCCTCGGCAAGGTGCGCACCGACCCCGCCTGGGCGACCGCCCTGGTCAGGGCCTTGCTCGTCCTCACGAACCGCGAAGTCGCCCGATGACCGACGATCTTCACCAAAGTCACTTGCCAGCGACCAGCACGAGCATCCCGATGCCCACGCACACCAGCCCTGTGACCAGCAACTTCAGCTTGCACACCTCCCAATGATCCGGCCGGTGCCGTCCAGCACCACCGCCAGACGTCCACGGACGCCTTCTGGGGCGCGGCTGTGGCCGGGGAGGCGATTGCCCCCACGGTCACCAGGGCGGCGAAGGCGACCACGGCACCGCGCAGCCGCCGACGAACGGATGACGTCATGATTCCCCCTTTGAATCCCCATGGGCATCTAACAGCCCATGGGGCTCGGTGTATGCGGTCCCCGGCACCGTAACGATCACCCGGAAGGCCGCGGTACCTGGAACTTCTCAGGGTCGAATACACGCCACGTCTGTGCCCGCCCTCTCCCGACGGGGCTGGGAGCGGGCCGCGTCAGGGCCGACGATCAGCGGGCTGCTCGGTGCCTCGGCCTGGACTCCCCCGGGGCCCACTCGCTGCAGCTCACGTTCGAGGACGCCGTGGAACCAACGTCCTGAGACACCACAGCTAAGCCTGGGCGTCTCAGTCTTCTCCGGGCATCTGACCTCGATGCCCGGAGAAAACTGAGACGCCTCGGAGCGGAGTGCTCGCAACCCCTCAACGTCCACGCAGCATCGGGATACCGCCCAATTCGCTGCAGCCACCGTCGGGTTGGCTAAGTCGCGCGCCGCTCACTACTGCACACACAACCACTGCCCCGGTCGGGCCCTAGGCGGAATACTCTGCCGGTGCCAGACTCACGGCATGAGCCACGAGGGGGCACGGCCTGAACTCGCGCACTTTTACCCGGGATGGATCTGGGACGATCAGTCAGTTGGCCAGATGAAGAGCCTTCTCTTGTTCTTCGACGGGTTCGCGCTACTGCTGCCGGAAGAACACTTCAACTCAGTAGTGACTCGTGAGGTTCAACTAGCCGAGCCCCTGAAGCAGGCAGGGCTGTTGCACAACCTGGAGCCGAGAGACTGGCTGGACAGGGCCACCGCAGCGCATATCCGCCGGGTAGCCGAGTACGTCCTGCCCGACACCTCCGCCGCTGGCGGACGCTACCCGAACCTAGGGGCCATCAGCATGGGGCACCTGGCGTTCTCCACCCTCGTAGGCGGGGGCTCCGCCGAGGATGCAGACAGGGTCGTGGAGCGGTTGCTGCGCTCTGGAGCAGTCACCCGGCGTCGTCCGGATCTCGGAGCGGACATGGTGGAAATGCCGGGACACGTCCGCGCGGCTGTTCTCATGACCTTGGCTCTTGCTGCTCAGGCGAAGGTGTCCGATCAGCGGATTCACCTGGTTGGGAAGTACCAGCAATCAGCCTATGCGTCAGCAGTGGAGCACGTCATGCCCCGCGGAGTACGTAAGGCGCTGCCTAAAGCCAGGAGAGCAGGAGAGGTCCTCCATCGTGACATTCTGGATGTCGGGATTGACTTGTCCCGGGTACCGCTAGATGAGGTGCTGGACTACAAGCGGGAGCACGGCGCGGAATACCGGAAGTACGCCCAAGATCTCCGGCGTTTTGTGGGCGAGCTCGAAGCTGCTGAGCCACACGACCGGCAGAGGAGGATAGACGAGCGAGCGGAGATGCTCGCGGACCATGCTTCTGCCCTGCGTCGCGCCCGGCGTGCCTGGGGGCGCCCTGTGGCCGCAGTGGTGCTGGCCGGGGCAGGCGCGGCGTGGACCTTGCACCAGGCTAATGACGCTCTGGGAGCCATCATTTCCCTGGTGGGAGCAACGGTAGGGGCTGCGCCGCCGAATCGGCCGGAGTCGCCATTCACCTACCTGTTCGGGGTGAAGAAGGTCGCCTAGTGCTGAAGAGGGTCGTGCCCTGCCAACTGGGAGTCTTCGCTTCGGCATCCCGGCGCCGCTGCTCTTGTCAGCCAGCACAGATGCCCGCATCCCTTAGCCCGCGTATCAGCACGTTGATCGACCAGGCGAGGTGCGCGCCGGCGTCGTCGTTCCGGAGGTAGCAGGCCACGGCGGGTTGGGCGTTCGCGCTGGTCGGGAAGTGCCGCCAGGAGACGCATCCGGTCAGCGGGACCTGCACGGCGAAGTCGGTGACGGCCTCGATGCCGTGCTACCAGTGCGCTAGCGGCGGCATCGACCAGGTGACGTCCTCGGTCAGCAGCGCGACCAGGGCGTCGGCGTCGCCGCGTTCCAGCGCGGCGGAGTCCACCGGGAAGCACTCATCACCGCGCGGCAGCGGGCTGTCTGGCGAGCGCCCCGCCGACGAGGGATTCCTTACCGCCTGAGGCGGGCGGCGGCCGCAGCTGGCGCCGATCGTAAACGCAGCGTCCTGACCACCGCGCTCACAAAGATCCGCGCAAGCTTGTAAGGGCGGGCGGGTGTCACCTGCATGAGCCGTCATCGGCTCCTCTTTTGCCACGGCGAGCCGCACGCGCCAGCACCCGCCGCTGCAGAGGCTGTCTGTCGACCCGGGGCGAACTGGATACGCAAAAGCCTTCCACCCGTATCGAGGGATGGAGGCCGCTACTGCGCTGACGCGTGGGCGATGACGGTTTCCTCGCACGGCCCGGTCGGCACCAGCCCACCAGGGCAGGGCCCAGGTGAACTCCCAGCGACAGCCTTGCACTCGGTACAGCAAGAGTGTCCCGAGCATCGGTGCAGGTGGCAAGGTCCACAAGGCCGAGATGGGGCGGCGGTGCAGCGGGCCACCTCGGTCCCCATACGCCTGAGCTGGTGACAGACGCCTTTCTTCCGGCGATCAGTGTGGTCGGTTACTGGCCCCGGCCAGTGACATAGTCGCGGGCGCGGTCGACCAGCCCGAGGCCGGGAGCGAGAAGCTTGTTGATCGGCGGAGTGCTGGGGGAACTGGGGTGTGGCCTGGTGGGGGCCATCTTCTTTGCGTTGCGGACCTTTTCCCCCAGGCTCTCCAGCACGAAGGGGTGACACCCCTCGCGCAGCCGTACGAAAAGGTTGGTCTCCTCGTCCTTGACGTGCGCGGTGACCTCGGTCTTGAGCTTGACGACCAGCCGGTCGAAGTCGAGGTCGTCGGCAGCGCGCCCCTCGAGGTCCTTGAGGAGCTGCTCCACGCGGCCGTGATCGGCGATCTCCTTGTCCGCCAGCGCGCCGCCCCCTTCCAGATGTTCGCGCACCGCCGGGTAGAGGTGCTGCTCCTCGGCAACAGAATGCCGCACCAATTCGATGGTCAACGCTTCGAGCAGACGCTTGCGCTCGGCACCGCCGGGTGCCGCCTGCTCGTACTGTTCGAAGAGTTCATCCACTTCGCGGTGATCGGTGGTCAGCTCCGCGATGACATCGCCGCCATGTCCCATTGCCTGCTGCCCTCCGATACCCGGCAACCAGGCCGTCCGGATGCCGACAGAACGGGTTCCCAAGCATCGCAGCCCGTAACACCGCACTGCGCGGATTGCTCCAGATGCCGCCAAACCCGCCACCCCCCGCTACGGCAGCGGACGTTGGATGACCGGCCGCTCGAGCGGCGCTGCCCTGCGCATAAACGCCGCAGCGGCAGTGGAGTACCGCCGTCGCGCCCGCATCCCGGGCGCGACAGCGGTTCGCCAGG
>NZ_JBEXKU010000146.1:0-9167 GCF_040609575.1 Streptomyces sp. NPDC004647
CAGGGCACGCCGCCCTGCCCCGGCGGCCGGAGCGGCGCCGGTCAGCGGCCGGCGGTCCAGGTGAGAGTGTCGGTCAGCTCGGCGCGCAGCGCCGGGTCGCGTACGGCCGGGGTCGGGTCCTGAGCCCTGGCGGTGAGCCGGTGCGTACGCCAGTCGTGCCGGCCGATGAGCTTCTTCACGGCGACGGTCCGGTCACCGCGCAGGCTCCTGACCTCCTTGCCGTCGAGGTACCAGCGCAGGGCGACCGGGCTGCCTTCGCCGGCCGGCCGGGGTACGCGCACCCTGACCGTGTCCTTGCGGGTGAGCCGGCGGTCGGTGGGGGTGCTGCTCGCGAGTGAGGTGGCGTGCCGGTAGAAGCCGGCGATCATTGCTTCCCGCCCCACCGTGTTGAATTCCCGGCCCAGGGTGCGCATGATCGAGTTCTCGCTCGGCCGGTACAGCCCCTTCGGGTGGTACCCGCCGCCCTCGAACGCGGCGATGGTGCCGCCGTCGGGGGTCGGTTCGCCGAGCCAGCGGTACCACTTGGCCCGCAGGTCGGCGAGTTCCCGGGCAGTGTGCGTCGAGGTGTTGACATCGGGGGGTTCGGGCCCGGTGTACTCCCCGTACTCGTCGTAGAAGTACTCGTCGGCGAGCTTGCCGAGGGAGTGTCCGGTCTCGTGCACCGCGACCTGGCCCGACTGCTCGTTGCCTCCTGCCACCGTCGCTATGCCGTCGTAGCCGAGCTGCGAGACGACGTCGTTGTAGCCGGCGCCGCCGTACTTGGCGCTGTTGGCCACCACGATCACCAGGTCGGCCTCGGGCGCCTTGGCGGCGTAGCCCTCGACCTTGTCGGTGTCGACGCACAGCAGGCGCTCCAGGCCGTCGCACCAGAAGTAGGTGTCCAGGGCGGTGTCCTTGACCACGTCCTGGGAGGGGTCGCCGGAGACGCCGGACTGCGCAGAGACGGCGTCGACGGCCCAGACGTTGAAGAGGTTCTGGTAGCGGGTGTACGGCTCGACGCCGGTGATCTCGTGCCACTTCTCCTTGGCGTCGGTGTGGAACCGGTCGAGCTCTGCGGAGGTGTAGCCGTCACCGATGACGACGACGTCGAGCTTGTCGTCGGTCGGGCCGTTCTCGACGATCGGCGTGACGTCGCCGTCTCCGGCGAGGGAGCCGGAACCGCCCGCCAGCCGCCGGGGAGTCGCGGCGGGGACCTCGACATGGCGGGGGTGGGCGGTCGGCGAGGAGAAGTACTCCACGCGGTGGCCGTCCCGGTCCTGTCCGGACGGCGGCGCGGCCGCCCCGGGGTCCGAGGCGGCCGCGATCGGGCTGGTGGCGGCGAGGAGGGTGGCGACGGCGACGCCACATGCCGCGCCGAGTCTGCCTATGCCTGTGCGCACTGCGTTCCTCCCGGGTGGGGGTGGGGTGAACGATGGTGATAAGCGCCGCATTAACCGGGCTTAATCAGCCAGTCAACCTAGAGGGACGCAAGGACACGGGCAATGGGCAGGAGTGCAAAGACTGCTGATTCTCCGTCAGACGGGTGGACGCGAACCGCGACTGTCAAATCGTCCCGTGGGCGAGCGCGATCAGCCGGTCCAGCACCTGGGGCCCACCGGCCCGCACCCCGTCGTGCTCGAACTCGTCGGTGACCCAGGTGCGCAAGCCCCCGATGGTGCGCGCGGTGTCCAGGGCGTGGCCGGTGTCCACGTACATGTCGTCGTGGTAGACGGCTGCGGCGGTGGGCACCTCGTTGGCGGCGAGCCGCCGCGGGTCGTACAGCGGTGCCCAGCCGGTGCGCCCCGCGAGCAGCTCAGCGGTCTCGCGCAGCGGGCGCAGGGCGGGGTCGGCGTCGAGCATCCAGGGGTAGACCATCTCGCCGGTGAACAGCACGGGTTCGTCGCTCTCGAGCGCCCGGTCCGCGTCGAACTCCGGGAATTCGGCGCGGACCCGCTGGGCGGCCCAGCCGGTGGCCGAGCCGTCCTGGGCGTAGATCGCCTCCTGGAGCAGGGCGTAGAGGGGATTGGCCGCGTGGGACAGGACCGACCGGGCGCCCTCGAGGAAGGCGTCGGACAGGTGTGGTCCCGCGGGAGTACGGACGAAGGAGTGCTCCAGCAGATAGTGCAGGCGGTGGGAGCCCCCGGAGCCGCCGAGCAGGATGCCGAGCGACTGGAACGCCTCGACGGTGAACCGGTAGCCGCCCGGCAGCTCGGCCGGGTGCTCGCGGAGGTGGGCGGCGATACGGCGCGCGGTCGCGGCGTCCTGCGGGTACCGCGCGTAGTGCGCCGCGTTCTTGCGTACGACGCGGGGATACGCGGCCCGGTAGACCTCGTCCGCGTCCGCGTCGAGCGAGGGCAGCCCACCGGTGATCAGCGCGGTCCGCAGCGCCTCGGGGGCGGTGGACAGATAGTGCACGGCGCAGAAGCCACCGAAGCTCTGGCCGAGCACGGCCCAGGGCGCGCCGCCGGTCAGCCGGGGCCGGATCCACTCGCAGTCCTGCACGATCGCGTCGGCGCGGAAGCGGGCCAGATAGTCGGCCTGGGCCTGCGCGTCGCCGCGCATCGGCAGAGTCTGCCGGTCGGCCGGGCTCGACCGGCCGGTACCGCGCTGGTCCAGGAGCAGCACGCGATAGTCCTGTACGGCGCGCTTGACCCAGTCGGTGGCGCCGAAGGGCCGGCGGGCGCCGAAGCCCGGGCCTCCCTCGAGATAGAGCAGCCAGGGCAGCTCCTTCTCCTCCTTGCCGGGCGCCACCACTTCTCGGGCGAACAGCTCGATCCGTTCCCCTCCGGGGTCGCTGTGGTCCAGAGGGACCTCGAAGTGGTGATCGGTGAGCACCAGTCCGGGCTGGCGGTAACGGGTCAATTTCGCTCCTGTCGGTACGGTCCCACCCATGGCCATTAACGCCATAGTTAACTAGCCTTAACACCGGATCAAGCCAGTGGGGCGCCGACTTCTACCGGGATGCGGCGCAACCGCTGAGGGGGTACGGACGGATGGCGACGAGCAGTACCACCCGGGGCGCCGAGCGCGCGGCGGACACCGGGATCGGCGCGCGTGTCCAGCGGCTGCGCACCGAACAGGGCCTGACCCAGCGCCAGTTGGCCGAGCCGAAGTACACGGCGGCGTACATCTCGACGCTGGAGTCCGGCCGGGTCCGCCCCTCCGCGACCGCGCTGAACCACCTCGCGTCGCGGCTGGGCGTCAGCCTGGACGAACTGGCCACCGGGCGTCCCGCGCACATCGCCACCGAGCTGCGGCTGCGGCTCACCGACGCCCGGCATCTGCTCGGCGCCGGTGACCCGGCGGAGGCCACGGAGCTGCTCCGCGAGCTGCTGGCCGCCGCGACGGAGCACGGCTTCGACGAGGAGCGGGCGGACACGCTGGTAGCGCTCGGCGACTGCGCCCTGGACCTGGGCGAACTCACCGAGGCGCGGGAGAGCTTCGAGGAGGCGGAGCGGCTGCTGGCCGGGGAGCCGCTGCCGCGCCGCGCTGCCGCTCTGCGCGGCCGGGCGGTGGCCCATCTGCTGGCGGGTGAACTGCGCTACTCCTGCTATCTGCTGGAGTCCGCCCTCGACGAGCTGAACAAGAGCGGACTGCACGACCCCGACGCGCTGGTGCTGCTGCACAGCGCCGCCATCGCCCCGTACATGGACATGGGCGCCTACGCCCGGGCCGCGCAGAGCGCCGAATTCGCGCTCGCCCTCGCGCCGAGCATCAGCGATCCGGCCCTGGTGGCCAGGATGCACCGGGGAGTGGCACGCGCGATGATCGCCGAAGGCCGGTCTGCGGAGGCCGACGCCTCGCTCACCAAGGCCCAGGAGCTGTACCGGCAGCTGCACATCCGCACCGAGCTGGCGCACTGCCACTGGATGCGGGGCTATGTACGCGCCCAGGACGGCGACCTGGAGGCGGCGGAGTCCGAGCTGCGCACCGCCCGGGACATGCTGGCCTCGGGACGCGCGCAGCTGTTCACCGCGCAGGTCGACGTGGAGCTCGCGGACGTACTGCGGCGGCGCGGCAGGCGGGAGGAAGCGGCGGAGCTGCTGTCCCGGACGCTGGACGGGATCGGGACCGCGCTCGGCCCGGAGCGCGGCGCGGTCCACGCGGCGGGCGCTCACCGGCTGCTGGGGATGATCGCCGAGGAGGACGGCGCGGCCGAGGACGCCGAACGGCACTACTGCGAGGCGCTGTCGCTGCTGGAGAACTCGGGCGCGGCCGGGGACCTGGCCGACATCTGCCGGCTGCTCGGCGATCTGCTGCGGCGCGAGGACCGGATCGACGCGGCGCTCGACGCGTACCGCACCGGGCTCGGCCACCGCGCGGCGCCGGGCACCACGACGCTCGGTCCGGGACCGGCGCAGCCGACGCTGTGACCGCACCCGCGTGCGGCTGACCGCACGGCCCGTACCCCCTTCCGTCCGCGTCCGGCATTTCTTGGCATTCCGCAGACCAACCCACCCTTTTGAGCGATTTCAAGATCCATTGGGCGCTGATAGCTTCGCTGCCGGGGGATGAGCAATTCCTCACCCGACAGTTCTCCGTACAGAGATGGGTGGCGTCCGATATGACCACGTCGGTGGATTCGGCTTCTGCCGCAGAGGACGGTCAGCCGCAGCTGAGCAGTCTGGGAACGGCAGCAGCACGGAATTTGGCGACAACAAGCAAGTCGGAACCGCAGATGCAGGGCATCACCTCCCGGTGGCTGCTGCGTCTGCTGCCCTGGGTGCAGGTGCCCGGTGGCACCTACCGGGTGAACCGCCGGCTGCGCTATACGGTGGGCGACGGCCGTATCGACTTCGTCACGACCGGGAGCGAAGTCCGGGTCATTGCACAGGAGCTGTGCGAGCTTCCGCTGCTGCGCGGCTTCACCGATGTCCCGTCGCTGGAAGCCCTCGCCGAGCGTTTCGTGCAGCGCGAGTACGCGGCCGGCGAGGTGATCGCCGAGGCAGGACGCCCCGCCGATCACCTCTATCTGATCGCGCACGGCAAGGCGGCCAGGCTGGCCCCCGGAAAGTACGACTCGCCGGCCGTGGTGGGCATGTTCGCCGGCGGCGACCACTTCGGCGACCAGGCGCTCGCGGCTCCCGACGCCGACTGGTCGTACACCCTCAAGGCCGTCACGGCCTGCACGGTGATGGCCATCCGGCGCGCGGACTTCGCCGAGGTGGCGGGAGCCTCACCGGCGCTGCGCAGCCATGTCCGGCGCAGGGTCGGCATCCCGCAGCAGCGGCGGAACAGCCACGGTGAGGCGGAAATCGGCCTGGCCTCCGGCCACACCGGGGAGCCGGTGCTCAGCGGTACCTTCGTCGACTACGAGCTGTCCCCGCGCGAGTACGAACTGAGCGTCGCCCAGACCGTCCTGCGCGTCCACAGCCGGGTCGCCGACCTCTACAACGAACCCATGAACCAGGTCGAGCAGCAACTCCGCCTCACCGTCGAAGCACTGCGCGAACGCCAGGAACACGAGCTCGTCAACAACCGCGAGTTCGGCCTGCTCCACAACGCCGACCTGCGCCGGCGCATCCACACCCGCACCGGACCGCCGACCCCCGACGACCTCGACGAGCTGCTGGCCACGGTCTGGAAGGACCCGGGGCTGATCCTGGCCCACCCGAAGGCGATCGCGGCGATCGGCCGAGAGTGCAGCAAGCGGGGTATCCACCCGGACGCCATCGACTTCCAGGGGCATTCCGTCCCTGCCTGGCGCGGCGTTCCGATCTTCCCGTGCAACAAGATTCCCGTCACCCGATCCGGCACCAGTTCGGTCCTGGTCATGCGTACCGGAGAATCCGCCCAGGGAGTCGTCGGGCTGCACAGAACCGGTATCGCGGACGAATATGAGCCCGGCCTTTCCGCACGCTTCATGGGCATCGACGAAAAAGCCATCATCTCCTATCTCGTCAGCGCCTACTATTCCGCGGCCGTTCTGGTCCCGGATGCGCTCGGAATTCTCGAGGACGTCGAGATCGGGAATTGAGACTCCGGGAGAGAAACGGAGAAAGGGATAGTCCCGGCCGATACAGCCCCATGACCGTGCTCCCGGATCATCGGCCTGCACCAGAAGCACCGGACCGCGCACGCGGCAGCGGCCGGACGGCCGCTCGGCAGCGACGCCGGCCCGGTCACCTCAGCCGCCCGTATCGCCTCTCACATCGCACAGGAATGGGTGAAGTTCTCCGATGACCACCTCAGTCGAAACGGCTGCCGTCTCCGGGAACGGGGAGCAGCCGCAACAGGCGCAGTCGAGCCTCGCGACCGCCGCAGCGCGGAATCTGGCGACCACCACCAAGTCGGTCCCCCAAATGCAGGGGATCTCCTCGCGGTGGCTGCTGCGCGCGCTGCCGTGGACCGAGGTCACGGCCGGCACCTACCGGGTGAACCGCCGGCTGACCCACACCCTCGGGGACGGGCGCGTCGAGTTCGTCAGCACCGGAGCGGAGGTCCGGGTGATCCCCGCCGAGCTGCGCGAGCTGCCGCAGCTGCGCGGCTTCGACGACAGCGAAGCGCTGGAGTCGCTGGCGGACCGGTTCATCCAGCGGGAGGTCGCCGCGGGCGAGCCGATCGTGGAGGCGGGCCGGCCGGCCGACGAGGTCGTCCTCATCGCGCACGGCAAGGCCGACAAGCTGGGCACGGGCAAGTACGGCGACCGTACGGTCCTCGGCGTCGTCGCCGACGGCGATCACGCCGGCGAGGACCTGCTGACCGGACAGGGCGGCGAATGGCCGTTCACACTCAAAGCGGTGACCGCCTGCACGGTGCTGGTCCTCCCCCGGCGGGCGCTGGCCGAGGTCATCCGCCGGTCCGGGCCGCTGCGGGCGCACCTGGAGGACGTCCGGGCGTCCCCGCACCCGCCGCAGAACAAGCACGGTGAGGCCGCGATCGACCTGGCCGCCGGGCACAGCGGTGAGTTCGGACTCCCGGGCACCTTCGTCGACTACGAGCTGTCCCCGCGCGAGTACGAACTGAGCGTCGCCCAGACCGTCCTGCGCGTCCACAGCCGGGTCGCCGACCTCTACAACGAACCCATGAACCAGGTCGAGCAGCAACTCCGCCTCACCGTCGAAGCACTGCGCGAACGCCAGGAACACGAGCTCGTCAACAACCGCGAGTTCGGCCTGCTCCACAACGCCGACCTGCGCCAGCGCATCCACACCCGCACCGGACCGCCGACCCCCGACGACCTCGACGAGCTGATCTCGCGGCGCCGGAAGACGCAGTTGCTACTCGCGCACCCGAGCACCATCGCGGCGTTCGGCCGGGAGTGCAACCGGCGGGGCCTGTATCCGCCCGGCGTGGAGTTCCAGGGGCAGCAGGTCCGCGCCTGGCGGGGCATCCCGCTGCTGCCGTGCAACAAGATCCCGGTCACCGAGGCACGGACCAGCTCCATCCTGGCGATGCGGACGGGCGAGTCCGACCAGGGCGTCGTCGGGCTCCGTCAGACGGGCATCCCCGACGAGATCCAGCCCGGCCTGAACGTACGGTTCATGGGCATCGACGAGAAGGCGGTCATCTCCTATCTGGTGAGCGCCTACTTCTCCGCCGCCGTCCTGGTGCCGGACGCGCTGGGCATTCTGGAGGATGTGGAGATCGGCCACCACGACGGCTGACGGCCCGGGGGGGCGCGGCGGGCGGGGTCTTCCCCCGGCCCGCCGCGGTGTGCCAGGAGGTCGGACGTTCTGATGTGACGTCAGAACGGGCCGCAGCGGCGGGCATCCGCTGCCCGGGCTGTCCACCTGCCGCGCGTGGCGTTCGTCCGATCGGGGTGGGGTGCCCAGTGCCGGGCGCGGGGGCCCAGGGTTCGGGGGCGGGGTGCCCGGAGAGTCGTTCACCGTCCCGCCCTCCGAACTTCAGTGTCGTCTTATTGACACAGCGAGTAGTGATGGAGTTGTCTGTGCAGCCCTTCACCCCTCCCTGGAGTTCTTGTGATCGCCCACCGTGCCCACGCGGCCGCCCTAAGCGGCAGCCTCGCCCTTGCGGCCCTCACTCTCAGTGCCTGCGGCACCATGACGGGACAACCCGCCGCAGAAGGCAAGAATCCCGCGGCGGCCACCTCCGCGGACGCCGCGGGCGGTATGGACGCCCTGGTCACCGCCGCGAAGAACGAGGGAAGGCTCAACGCGGTCGCGATCCCGCGCGACTGGGCCAACTACGGGGCTCTGATCGACGGCTTCACCAAGAAGTACGGGATCAAGGTGCACGTGGACAATCCGAACGGTTCCAGCGAGGACGAGATCAAGGCGGTCAAAGACCTCAGGGGCAAGGACAGCGCACCCGACATCCTCGACATCGGCAACTCCTTCGCGCATGCCGCGACCGAGGAGGGTCTGCTCGCCACGTACCGGGTCGCCCCGTTCGACAAGATCCCCAAGAGCCAGAAGGACCCGCGGGCGCGCTGGTACAACGACTACGGCGGCTATATCTCGATCGGCTGCAACGCAGGCCAGGTGGAGACGTGTCCCGAGTCATTCGCCGACCTTCTGAAGCCCGAGTACAAGGGCAAGGTCGCGCTCAACGGCAATCCCAACAAGTCGGGTTCGGCCTTCGGCGGCGTGTACGCGGCAGCCCTCGCCAACAGCGGCTCCTTCAGTGACATCGAGCCGGGCCTGAAGTTCTTCAAGGAGCTCAACGACAGCGGCAACTTCAACCCCGTCGAGTCGACCCCGGCCACGGTCGAGAAGGGGCAGACCCCGATCAGCATCGACTGGGACTATCTCAACGCCGGATACGCCGATCAGTTCCGCAAGAAGGGCATGGACTGGCAGGTCACCGTCCCCACCGACGGTTCCTACGCCCAGTACTACACGCAGGCGATCAACAAGGACGCGCCGCACCCGGCGGCCGCCCGGCTGTGGCAGGAGTACCTCTTCAGCGCCGAGGGCCAGAACCTCAGGCTCGACGGCTACGCCCGCCCGGTCCTGATGAATGCCATGGAGAAGGACGGCTCCATCCACGAGGTCGCCGCCGCCTGGCTGCCGGCGGTCGAGGGCGCTCCCAGGTTCCCGACCGAGGCGCAGATCATCAAGGCCAAGAAGGTCATCGCGAGCGGCTGGGCGAAGGCCGTCTCCCGCTGACCCACGGCCGGGGGGGGGGGGGGGCCCCCCCCCCCCCCCGGGGGGGCGGGCCCCCCGCGCCCCCCCCCCGGGCGGCCCGCAGCCGCGCGCGCCCCCCGCGCCGGCGGCCGCCGCGGC
>NZ_JBEXKU010000147.1:0-9149 GCF_040609575.1 Streptomyces sp. NPDC004647
GCGGGATGTGCGAAAGACGGGACCAGGGGACGAGGCCGGGGTGTTGGAGCACGTGTGCGCCAACACCCCGGCTCCGGATGTGCGGTCTTCGCCCTTCCTAGCAATTCCGTTCGGTTCCACGCGTCTGCGGAACGCATCGGCCAACCACAGAGGTTGTCGGGGCAGGAGGAAAGCATCGGAGAGCCACCTTGCCCGTCTCGGTCAGACGCAGAGCAATCCGCTCAAGCAGCGGCAGTGCAAGACGTACTGACAGGGCGTTCACCTGCCCAGCTTGCCCCAGTTACTGCACGCCCGGGGTGGGATGGCCGAGACCGGCTGTCGGCCGTTGATGGGTACAGGGGCGTTTGGTCAGCGTCCGCACGGCTGGTGCCGGGTTGAGACAATCTGTGCCTCGTACTTCCCGGCAGGCAGTGAGGCAGCAGCGTGTTCCCCCTCTTCCACCGGCGCAAGCGCGGCGCGGCTCTTCTCGGCGTCTCCGCGCCGGGGCAGCGTGGCCCGTTCGGCGTCTTCCCCGACCCCGATGACGAGGAGGATGTCTCCCGGCCGGCGTTGGACCGGTGGATGGCCGGTGCGAGCGAGGCACATCCGGTGCGGGAGTGGCCAGACCGGCCGGATACACCGGTCTCGAGGGCCGCGCTCGACGTTCTGGACGGGATGCTTGACGCGTTGGACCAGGTGGCCGGGGAGGATCCGCGGTGGGCGGCCAAGCGGCGTGAGTTCGCCAAGCTGACGTCGATGGAACAGTTGCTGGAGATGCGCGGGGAGTTCGCTGTCGCGCTGGCCCTCACGTCCGCTGGCATCGGCTACCGGCTGGGGGACACCAAGGTGTCCAACCCCGACTTTCTCCTGCCGGACTCCACGGGTGGCGGCCCGGTGGCCGCTGTCGAGGTCACCGCCCGTGCGCCGAGGAACACCGCCGAACTCGTCGAGCGTGCCGAAGCCGAGTTCGACAGCGAGAGCGGGCTCGGTGTCCAGCTGGTGTTCAGCCACTACCCCTCGCGGCTCCAGGACGGCGTCGCTGACGCGGTCGCCGCCGCCGTCCGCGATCAGGCGGCCGCCGCAGGGCTGGGCCGCAGGGCTGGGCCGCAGCGTGGAGCCGGCGGTGATCGACGTCGCCGACACCATGAAGAACGCCGGACCGCTCGCCATCACCGTGCGCGTCGAGGCGAGCGAGGAGCGGTCACGGTGGGAGGTCCGCTCCAGCGAGTTGGCCGGTCCCCTGTCCTCCGCGCTATACGCGGCGTTCGAGGCCGGGCGCAGCCCGGCGAAGGCCGCCCAGGGACGCTCCCTCGGTGGCACGCCCGTGGTCTTGGCCGTCGACCTCTCCCGCTATGGCGCTGCATGGATGCGGCCTGCTTGGGTGTGAGCCGGGCAGCTCGCCGAGAGCGAGTACTTCACCCCCGACTACCCCTTCGCCGGGATCGTCGTCTTCCGCCAGAGCTTGGACACCGATGCCGTCCTCGATGCCGCAGTCGGTGTCTCTCCCCACCTCGACCCTAGCGCGCGGCGGATCGTGCTGGACTTGTGCGACTCCTCGGATGGGCTCGCACGTAGGTCGGACCCGGTCGAGCTGAGGGCGGTTGCTGCCAGGCATCCCGATGGTCAGCGGTCTTCGTCTGCCGGTGCCGTGCGGCGGTGCCGGCCTCGCCCTTTGCCCAGCGCCGGGCGGTCCCAGGTGGCGGGCCTCTCCTCGACCGGCTGCGGCGGGTACAGCAGGGCCTTCGCGGCGTTCAGGTCGTCAACGACTCCCACCGTGACCCAGTGGGCGCCGTCCCACTCCTGGATCACGCGGGGCGCGTCCGGCTCGACGTGGGCCCCGCGATGCGGGCCCGAGGTGAGCGGCACCGCCCGCAGCTTCCCCTTCGTTTGGGCACGTCGCTCCTCGCGTCGCCGTGCCCACTCCTCCAACGGCTCCTCGTTCACCGCAGCATCGTGGCGTAGCCGCACCCTGCGCCGCCACCCATGGCCCCGGCTCGCGGTCGTCGTCACCGACGGCCGCTGTTGGAGCGCGTGCTCTCCTTGCTCGCGGTCGACTGCTACCAGCGCACGCTCGGCCGGGGCCGTGGGGGCAGTTCAGCCTGCTCGGCGACGGCGAGGAGGCGTTCAGCGGTCTCCTGTCCGACCGTCTCGACGAGCCGATCGATGCTTGATGCGATCAAGAGCCAGGATCGTCGCGGAAGCAGGCTCAGGCGGGCGACGGCATCCGCAAGTGCTCCCGCTTCCAGTGCCATCATCGCCTGGACATCGGCGGAGTCCGCCTTCAGCGACACCGTCGCCTCCCGCACCAGGTCGACGGAGAGGGTCAGATCGTCGATCACCGTCACGGCGGTGGTGTTCTCGATCATGCTGGGCTCGTAGGTGCGCCCGAGGTCGTGGGCCTGGTGGACGGTGATGTTCGCCTCGCGGTATCCGGCGGCCATGAGGCGGCGCAGCGCGGCGTAGGCCGCGTGTGACTTGCCGGACCAGTGCGGTCCCAGGAGCAGCAGGCGGGCGGTGTCGCCGGCGAGGATGGTGGAGCACCACTGGGCGATGGCGGGGTGGTCGGTCTTGGCATCGCTGAAGAGCACGGGTACGACGGACATCGGCACAGCGTAGGCGGTGCCTCGCCCGTGGCGTGCGGTGGGTGGCACCGAGCTTGTCGCTGCCCCGCCTGCGGTCGGGGCAGGCCCCGGGCTGGTCCGGGTGATTGTGAGCGGTTTGGCCTCGGCTGGCTCGCGCGGCCGGGATGATGGCGCGCGTACGGGGTGGCGGTGCTGGGCGGGAGGGCTGAGCGATGGCCGGCTGGGGCAAGCAGCAGGAGCGGCTCGTGGTTCGGGCTGTCGACGTGCTGTCGGGCGTGCTGAGCGGGACCGGGGCGGAGCCGCCTCGTCGCATCATCGCCTCTCGGGCGCTGCTGGCCGTCGAGCAGCTGGTGTTTCCGATGCACGAGGAGTTGGTGCTGGCCGAGATCGCGGAGGCTGCGGCTCGGAAGGTATCCGACGAGCAATGGGTGGACGACGTCGCGGTGCGCCGGTGGGTGGCCGAGACGCTGGCCGACCACGCGATCGAGTTCAACGAGCACCATGACGTGTGGGAAGGCGATCGGGAGTACGTCGACCGCACTGGCCACCCCGTCTGGGGACTGCTCGGCCTCTCCCCCTTCTCTCGGCGCCTGCGGCTGTTGCAGGACGCGACCGCGAAGACCGGCGCCGGCCTGGGCCGCGACATCGGCGTCGGTGCGCACCAGCTCGGGCACTGGGCGGCGGGGCGGTCCCTGCCCGGGGAAGGTGACCGGGAGGCCCTGGCCCGGGCGTTGGGTGTCCATCCCGCGTGGCTGCATTCCTCCCGTGACGAACTGCCCGATGTGCAGCTGTACCGGTTCCGGTCCTGCCCGTGCGAGAAGCCGAGCACCATGACGCGTCTCGGTCTGGGCCGTGAGGAGCCGGGCTGGTACGACAGCCCCGCCGAGCAGGACGCCGCGGTGCACTGGTGTGATGGCTGCGGGCAGCCCTGGCTAAAGGACTTGGCCGGGTGGCTGCTGCCCCTTCCGCCCGGCGAGGAGCCGACCCCCTCCGAGGGGTGTCTGGCCGACGGCGGCCACCCTGCCGACCGCGCCTCCTATTGGTCTCTCGACGAGGCGTGGCCGGGAGCGCTGTGGCAGCCTCCGCACCCTCCCCGTGGCAAAAAGGCCCGCACCCGGACCGCCTACCGGATCCCCGCGCTGCTCACGCAGGAGCCGCAGGTTCTGTCGGCACGGCCGGCGGCTGCGAAGCCCCCGGTGCCGGAACCGGTCTGGCATGCCCGGCCCGAGGACCGCGTGGCGGCCAACGCGGATTGGTGCCGCACGTGCCGGTCCCTCATCGGCGCGCCGTTGACGGCCGCTGGCGGCCCGTGGGTCCTCCTGCACCGCAGCGAGCCGGGGCGCTCGCTGAGCACCTGGACGTACCCCGCCGAGAAGGACGCTCTGCACGCCGCCGCCCACCTGGCCATGACCTACCTGCAACTGGACGAAGGACCCCTCGATCGGGTGGCGATGGACCTGTTCGCCGATCAGGCGCACGCTCAGGTCATCACCCGCTTCCTCGAACTACACCCCGACACGCACCAGTTCGAGATCGCCGAACTCGTCCCGATGCGCGCTGACCAGTTCTGAACTCCGACGCACAGCCTCTGCCGCGCCGACCTGGCGGGTCACGCTTCGGGCGGTCAGCCAGGCGATCCACGCACCGTCCGGTGCCCAGCCCAGGTGGAGATCCGGCGTGTGGTCGGCCGTGCGGGCGCAGATACGGCCGTAGGCGCCGTGCCGGGCGGGGCACAGCCGGGCCAGTTCTTCCGGTGCGAGCGCCGTCAGGTCGTCGGGGAGGCTCTGGCCCGCCGCGGTCGCGCGAGCCTTTGCGCCTCGGCTCCGTTCGACGGCGTCCTGGTGCTCGGCGAGCAGGCGGGCCGAGGAGCAGTTTCCCGGTGCTGTCGTGGAGTGGCGGGAGCCTGAGGGTGCAGCGGGAGTTGGCACGGGTCAGACCGGCCAGCAGTGGCACCGCCAGGAGCCGAAGGCGGGTCACTCCATCCCGCCGCTGAGCCTGGGAAGTGTGGTGTCGATTCCCATCGACACGGAAGTGGGTAGTTCACGTAACTGCCCAAGATCAGGTTGACAGAACCCCCGGTCTGGAGAGATCCAGGCCGGGGGTTTCTTGATGTGTTTCTGGTGGGGTCGGCCGCCTGACAGGCTTGAGGCCAGCGGGGCGATGTGTGTCTCTTTGTCCTACTGCTCAGGGGCGGGGGCTGGGGCGCGAAGGCGGAAGGGAATGCCGCAGGGCCGGTACGCGGGCAGGTCCGGGCGGCCCTCCGTGCTGGGGTGCTGATGGCGTGGGTGGGGTGGTTCAGCCCGGCGGATCGCCGCTGGTCAGGGTGGCGAGGCTGGTCGTGCGTCGCTTTGCTCGGGTGTGTTTGGTCACGTTTGGCTCGTCGGGTTCGTTGACGAGGTGGGACCAGGGGTCGAGGCGGCGGCGTTTGGCGTGCCAGTCCCGTAGGAGGATCACGTTGAGTGCGGCGAGGGAGAAGGCGAGCAGGACGCTGTTCTTGAGTGTGCCCATGACACGGGTGAAGCCGCGGTCCATGTGCAGGCGGTGGGTCTTGATCTCTGCGTTGCCGGATTCGACGGCGGCGCGGCGCCCGTAGTCGGCGGCCCACGCGGTGGTTCCCCACAGGTTGCGTTGCTTGGTCCAGGCTGTGACATCGGGGGCGAGGGTGAGGGTCTTGCCGCAAGCGCATTCGGTGCCGGGTGTGCAGGCGGTAGTGGGGCGGGTGTGGGAACCGCGCAGGGAGCGCGGGTAGTTGGGGCAACGGACTTTCCCGGCGACGGCGGGGCCTTTGAAGCGCTGGTAGCCGTCCTTGTCGGGGCGGCTGTGGGGAGTGAAGGCGTAGGCGGCGCGTTGGTCGTAGCGGCCGTGGAGCTTGGCCTTGTCAGCGGCGGGCATCCCGATGGGGAAGCCGGGCAGGTCGCGGAGTGGGTGCGGGAGGGCGTCGGAGAACAGGCCGCCATCGATGACCACGGTCGCGGGAATCGGGCCGGGGTGCTGGCCGCGCTGGTTGTGGTGCAGGTCGATGATGGGTTCGACGTTTCGCGCGCGCAGTGGCCAGGCCCACGTCTCGGGCTTGCAGTAGGAGTAGCCGCGGTCGCCGATGACCTCGGTGACCACCTGCCCTTTGCCGCGGCGGGCGCGGACCTGGTCGATCAGGGTCACTCCGGCGCGGCCCTTGTGCGATCCGGCCGGGGACAGGTGCATGCCGGTGATGATGAAGGGGGTTTCCGGGCCGCCGAGGGAGCGGGCGTTGACGGCCAGGTGAAGGTCGTAGCCGCAGAACACCGAGCCGCGGGTGCCGTTGGTTCCGGAGCGGTAGCCATCGCGGGCGTCGGGATCGAGGGAGTTTTGCGCCCGTCCATCGTGGCCGGTGCGCGGCCAGCTCGCCTCATTGGCCGACTGCGCGTGGTTGACGGGCTTGTGGTCTTTGACCGGCAGGTGGTCGGGGTCCACGTCCGGTTTGCGTGCCCATGAGCGGCGGCGCGCCCAGGTCTCGTAGTCGGTGGAGTCGATGGCGAGCGCCTCGGTCAGTGGCACGCTGTCGGGCACGGAGGCGTCCAGGAGGCGGCCGAAGAATTCGGCCGGGGGGATCGGCTGGTGTGGGCAGTCCCGGGGGCAGGGCAGGAGTTCGCCCGTGGACCTGTCGACCCAGGGGTGGTTGTGCGGGACGGCGAGCGTGCCGGCTTCCAGAGCGCGGATGAGGAGGGTGTAGGCGTACCAGACCATTCGGTAGGTGGCTTCCTCGCGCAGTCCCAGATCGTGCCGCGCGGTGTGCGGCAGGTCAGCGAGGGTCTCCGTCACCTTGGTCAATGCATTTCCCCCTGGCGCAGCGCGTGCACGGCGAGCCCGATGAGCAGGGAACGGGCGGTGAACTCCCGTGGCGCCCCGATATCCGCATGGAGGTGGGCTTCGACAGCAGGTAGGAGCCCGGAACGCTCCACCAGCACGTGGGCCCGGCGCAGTGCTTGTTGGAGGGACAGTTTGCGTCGGCCGGTGCGGTGCAGGGCAAGGACGCTCTCCGTGCGGGTTGTCTCCCTCACCCGGCGGCTCCTGGCGGATGGTCCAGAGCGCCGGCGATGGTCCTGGCGGCTTCAGGTTCTGGCAGGCGGGGCAGGTGCGGGAGTAGATCGATGAGGCTTCCGGAGCTGGCCAGGCCTGCGGCAGCCAGGATTTCGGGCAGCGGTACACGGGCGTTGAGCAGGGTCACCAGCCAGGTGGTCCGCAGCCGGGGTGCGGACAGCGGCGGCAGCCGGTCGGGGACCTCGATTCTGCCGACGAGCTTGTTCAACCGGTTCTTGCTCTTCTCCGCCGCTTTGCCGACCAGCGGCTCACCGGGAAATCGGGCGGCCAGAGTGCGGATCAGCGGCGCATACGCCGCGAGGACGGGGATAGGGCGCGCCTTGGGCCCGGTGACGTGCAGGGTGGTCACTCCGTCGAGGCTGGTGACCGCTGAGCCGGTGATGATCAGGTGTTCGCCGGGCCACAGCCCTGCTCCGAGCCCGCCCGCGAGCAGACCCAACGCCGCGCGGGTGCGGGCTCCTGTCGTCTGCTTCCCGGCGATCTCGAAGAAACCAGCGATCTCGGCAGGGCCGTAGGGAGGGGCCAGCCGGTTGCGCGGCAGCGTGGCCTGTTGCGGCGGCCACGGGGCACGCCGGGTAATCTTCCGGCCCACCGCTGACAGCCGGGAGCGGTGCGTGCGCCGGGAGGTGTCCTTCAGCGCCGGCATCCCGACCGCGGTGTATCGCTCGACGACATCGGGAGTGAACAAGGCCTCGGTCTGCAGCGGCAGGCACTCGGCAACCGCCCAGGTGCAAAAGCGCGTCACCGTGGTCAGATACTGCACAGCGGCCCAGGGGGAGTCCGGGCCGAAGGCGGTCACCGCTTCGCGGACGAATGGCGCGACCTCCGGCCAGGCCGCCGACGGCAGGCCGCGGGGTGTGTAAAGGGCGATGGCGGTCGGCACGTCGGTCACGACGACCCCGCCCATGACGAGTGGACGCGGCACAGCCGTCTCCCCCGAACCAGGAGTGGTCTTATAAGACCATCCTCCCATGTTCGAATGCTGTTCGCATCACAAAGCGGCATGCGAAAAGGAATTTCCTGCACCCCTGCGGCTACCGTGATGATGTGCCGCGCAGCCACGGAGACGACGCCCCCGCCACCTACCTGGCTGCCGGGGCGTGGCCGGACGGGCAGTTGCGCGAGGGCGCGCCGGTCAGCGCGATCTACGCGCAGGAGTTCTCCCGCCGATTGCGCGACGTGATCGCCGAGAGAGGACTCAACCCGCTCGCCGTTGAGCGGGCCACCGGAGTCAACCGCCGCACCATCGAACGCACGTTGAAGGGCCTGGTGCTCCCGGACTTCGGCGCGCTGGCTCGCCTGGAAGCCGAATTGGAGACGGACCTGTGGCCGCGCCGCAAGCGCGAGAAGGCCGAAGGGGAATGTCAGCAAACGCCTTGACCGCCCAACACCCCGACATGGGGTACACGTTCGGGTGACGGATCACGGCGCGCAGAATCAGCACGGCAGGCCTCCTGCTAAGCTCACAGCGCGACTTGACCCGTGAAAACCACACATTCGGTGACGTCGTGTTTGGGCACCTCCGGGGCGCAATCCCGGAGGTGCCTGCTTGTTGGGGCCTATCCGCTCACGGTCGCCTCCTGCTGCTGAGCGAATTCGGGAGCCAGCCGGTAGTAGACGTTTTTGCGGCCGGATTCCTTGTGCTTGATGAGCTGGCCGGCGCGGACCATATCGCTGAGGATGCCGCGCAGCTTGCGGTGCCCGTCGACCCCGAGTTCGGCACAGAGGTCCAGGGCGGACCACCAGCGCTGCGGTGCATTCGACATCAATGCGATGATCCGTACCCGCCTGGGAGCCTGAGAGGCGGTGGCTGGGTCAATCTGCGTCGGCTCGGGCCGCTGCGGCGGGATGAGCGGCTCCTGGTCGCCAAAGGCCCCGAACGCCTCGTCAGCGTGCTCGGCGAGATCTTCAGCCGACGGCCCAACGTCCTCGCAGGCGGGCCTCGGGCTGTCGAGGCCGTTGTCCAGCACGCTCACCTTCTGCCACAGCGGGTTACTGCCGACAATCCGCTCCAGCGTGCCGATCATCTCAGCGAGCACGCGCGCCCTTTCCTCAGCCTGCTCCCTTTCCTGCCGGAGCAGAACAAGGAGTTGGTCAGGGGAATGGCGATGGAGGGCATCCGCCCATGAGGTCATAGCCACAAAGCGTGACCCTAGTAGCGGTGATGCGCGTCTTCCTAATCCCGCACCCTGAAGTCACCTAGGCGAGTGAACTGCACAGGTTTCCCTTTGGGCGCGAGCTGGATGGGAAAGACGACCGTGCACGTGGGGACTTTCAGAAACAGCCTGGTCAGTCATGGCTGAACGCGCCAGCTTCTCGTCTTTCGATGCGGTATCCCTAGCGCAGGGAAGGAGCGCACGGGCCCCATTTCCTGCCCGTGCGGGAGGGGGCAGCCAGACGAGCCCAAAGCCACATGGAGCCTTTTCCAACCTCACGTTGATGCGTGGTGAAGGACGAGGACGGCCTTGACGATGTCGGTGATGCGGTTGGTGCTGCAGCGGATCTTTCGCA
>NZ_JBEXKU010000148.1:0-8692 GCF_040609575.1 Streptomyces sp. NPDC004647
CGGGCGACGAGGCACCCGGCGGGACACCGGCACGTGTGGTGAAGCTGTCCGATCAGCGGTAGTCGGGCTGGGTCTGCACATTGAGCTCGGGCATCCGGACCCACTTGGCGCCGTCGGTGCGCCGGTCGTCGATCCTCAGGACGTCGAAGCCCTTGGCGATGTCGTTCGAGTAGATGTGGCCGTTGTAGTAGTACGCCGACCAGGCACCGCCCCCGACGAGCGTGTCCGTGGAAATCGGGCCGCGCTCGAAGTAGCCGATTTCCTTGGGCTTCGCGGAGTTGGTGAAGTCCCAGACCGACACGCCGCCCTGGTACCAGGCCTGAACCATGATGTCGCGGCCCTTGACCGGGATCAGTGAGCCGTTGTGGGCGACGCAGTTCTCGGTGTCGGCCTGGTGCCGCGGGATCTTGTAGTAGCTGCGGAAGACCAGTTTGCGGTGCTCGCCCTTGCCCCTGATGTCGTAGATGCCGTCGGCGCCGCGGTCCGGGCCGATCTCGGCGTTGCAGGTCGCCGCGCCGCCGCCGCCGAGCTCATCGGTGAAGACCACCTTGCTGCCGCGCTCGTTGAAGGTCGCCGAGTGCCAGAAGGCGAAGTTCACATTGTCCTGCACCCGGTCGATCACCTTGGGCGCCGCCGGGTTCGAGATGTCGAGCAGGACTCCGTCGCCCATGCAGGCGCCCGCGGCCAGCTTCAGCTTCGGGTACGAGGTGATGTCGTGGCATCCGGTCGTCTTGGAGACACCGGGGTTGGTGGGCGTGCCCGGGTTGCCGCCGTCCGGGAAGAGCACGGGGAAGTCGACGACCGCGGACTCCTCGGGCGCCGAGCGCGGCACCTTGATGACCGAGATACCGTCGTGCGGCGGCCGGCAGTCCGGGAACGTCTCACTCGGCGAGTACGAGGAGACGTAGATGTAGACGTTGCGGCGCTCGGGCACCAGCGTGTGGGTGTGCGAGCCGCAGGCGGTCTCGACGGCGGCGACGTAGCTCGGGTTGCGCTTGTCGCTGATGTCGAAGATCTTCATGCCCTCCCAGGAGGACTTCTCCGTCGCCGGCTGCGTGGCGCTGTTGCAGGAGTTGTCACTGCGCGAGGAGTCGGTGGAGAGGAAGAGCAGATCCCCCGAGACCGTGATGTCGTTCTGCGATCCGGGGCACAGCACCTGGCTCACGGTCTTCGGGGCCTTCGGATCGCTGATGTCGAAGATCCGGAAGCCGTCGTAGTTGCCCGCGAAGGCGTACTTGCCCTGGAAGGCCAGGTCCGAGTTGGTCCCCTGGAGCGCGTCCTTGGGGATGTTCGCGAGGTGGGTCACGTTCTTGCTGTGGACGATCTCGTCCACGCCGGGTATGTCGCCGTTCTCGATGGCGGCCTCGGTGTCTGCCGCCTGGCTCTTGCTCACACGCTCCTTCGCAGGCGCGCCGCCGGGGTCGGGCGTCGCGGTGGCCGAGCCGGCCGCCAGGAACGAGGTGATCAGCCCGAAGGCGGCCGCTGCCACGCCGAGCCGTCTGCGCCGCACGCGGGGTTTGTGCAACGACGTCACTGCGTCCTCCCTTGTGTCCGTTCGGAGTTGAACGGTTCTCACACCCCGGCAGTATCGCCCTTCACATGTACATCTCAATAGATGGCAACGAACATGTAATGAAGCTCTTCGATCACTGACCCGCGCCGGCGTGCTAGGACAGTTCCGGCTTGATCCGCACCTGATCCGCACTTGATACGCGTTTTGATCCGCGCTCCCCCAGGAGGTCTCTGTGTTCCACCGCCACAGGACGCCCCGCGTCCGCGCTCTGGCCGCAGGGACGGCGATGGCTGCCGTACTGGCCCTGGCCGGCTGCGAGTCGGACTCCGCCGCCACAGCGGACGACGGGCCCTCGGTGGTGGCCCCCGGCAAGCCGGGCGAGGCGGCGCAGACACTCTCGGCCGACGAGGCGAAGAAGGCCGTCGGGGACGACAGCCCCAACTCGGCCGACTTCGGCTATGTGCAGCGGATGATCAAGCACCACCGGCAGGCCCTGGTCATGACCGGCCTGGCGGAGAAGCACGCACAGTCCGGAACGGTGAGGCGGCTCGCCGACCGCATCTCCGCCGCGCAGGGCCCCGAGACCAAGGCCATGCAGGGCTGGCAGAAGAGGAACGGCGGCCCCGGGGAGCACGCCGGACACGACCACGGCGCGATGCCCGGCATGGCCACCGGGGAACAGCTCGCCGAGTTGCGCGAGGCACGGGGCCGGGCGTTCGACGAGCTGTTCCTGAAGCTGATGATCACCCATCACCAGGGCGCGGTCACCATGGCGACGGAGCTGCTGTCGGACGGCAACAACGTGCTGGTCGAGGAGATGGCGAACGATGTGATCGCACAGCAGACGAGCGAGATCAATCGCATGCGGGGGATGTCCTAGCAAGGACTTGTCCGGCCGAGTCAGCCGACTACTCCGTCGCCAGGCCATGCTCTCCCGGACCACGGATCCGGGAGCGGGCGCGGCTGTGCGCCGAGCTTTCGAAAATCATTGCGGCCGGGACCGCGTGGCGCCGTAACCTGCGAGCATGACTCTTCTGGATCACGACCGCTACTGCGACGAAATCATCGCCCAGACCGAGCAGTTGATCGTGACGATCGCCGACGCGGACCTGTCGGTGACTGTGCCGACCTGTCCCGACTGGACGCTGGCCGAACTCCTCCGGCATCTGGGCAGGGCCCACCGCTATGCCGAGACGGTCGTACGGACCCGCGCCACGGCACCGATCCCGTTCGACCAGGTGCCGGACGCGGCCGGTCCGGACGAGGACGACCCGGCCGCGCTCGGCACCTGGCTGGCTGCGGGCGCCGCCCGGCTCGTCGACGTACTCCGCGAGGCCGGCCCTGACACGAAGGTGTGGACGTGGTGCTCGCGGCAGGACACGGCCTTCTGGGCCCGTCGGCAGGCCCACGAGACGGTGGTCCACCGGGCGGACGCGGCGCTCGCCGCGGGCCGTGAGTTCACCGTCGACCCGGCGATCGCGGCCGACACGGTGGACGAGTTCCTGGAGCTCCTCTCCAGCCCGCCGGTGGCCACCCGGCTGCCCGCCCTGGCCGAGCTGCGCGGGCCGTACCGGAGCATTCACCTGCACGCCACCGACACCGCCGAGGAGCTGGGGGCGGAGTGGCTGATCGAGCTCGGCGAGGACGGCTTCACCTGGCGACGGTCGCACGCCAAGGCGACGGTGGCCGTACGGGGACCGATGGCGGACGTCCTGCAGGTCCTCTACCGGCGACTGCCGGCGAACAGCGAGCGGGTGGAGGTTCTTGGCGACGCGAAGCTGCTGGACTTCTGGCTGGAACGGGCGAAAATGTGACGGACTGGCGCGGGCAACGAGGCCCCTGTCACCCTGATCGACGGGACAGAGCCCAGACACGACGACGAAGCATCTCCCGCCCGGCACGCCTCGGTGCGATGCTGGAAGCACCCTGCGGGAAGGAGCCCCGCCGTGCTTCGTGTCGCCGTTGTCGGTTCGGGACCGAGCGGTGTCTACACCGCCCAGGCTCTCGTCGAGCAGCAGACCGTGCCCGACGTACAGGTGCACGTACTGGACCGGCTGCCCTGCCCTTACGGACTGGTGCGCTACGGCGTCGCACCCGACCACGAGAAGATCAAGTCGCTGCAGAACAACCTCCGCGCCGTCCTGGAGCACCCGCGCGTCAGCTTCCTGGGCAACGTGCACGTCGGGACCGGCGGGCTGGGTCCCGAACAGCTCCTCGGGCTGTACCACGCGGTGGTCTACTGCGTGGGGGCGGCGACCGACCGGCGGCTCGGCATTCCCGGCGAGACGCTGCCCGGCAGCTTCTCCGCCACCGAGTTCGTCTCCTGGTACAGCGCCCATCCGGACGCCGCGGTCGAGAGCTTCCTGCCGGGCGCGCGGTCCGCGGTCGTCATCGGGGTCGGCAATGTGGCCGTGGATGTGGCCCGCATCCTGGCGCGGGGAGCGGACGAGCTGCGCCCGACCGATCTGCCGCAGGCGGCCCTCGGCGCACTCGCCGAGAGCCAGGTGAACGAGGTGCACATGGTGGGGCGGCGCGGCCCCTCGCAGGCACGGTTCACCACCAAGGAGCTGCGGGAGCTGGGCACTCTGCCGGACGCGGAGGTCGCCGTGGACCCCGCGGAGCTGGCCCTCGACCCGGCGTTCGCCGACACCTCGGGGCTCCCGGCAGTCAACCGGCGCAATGTGGAGGCGTTGCGGGGCTGGGCCGAGCAGCCGTCCCGGCACCCGGCCCGCCGTATCCATCTGCGGTTCTTCCTGCGCCCTGTGGCGCTCCTCCCGTCCCCGAGCGGCGACCGGGTCGCCGGAGTGCGCTTCGAGCGCACGGCGCCGGACGGGCACGGCGGCGTGGTGGGGACCGGCAGTTTCGAGGACATCGACGCCCAGCTGGTGCTGCGGTCCGTCGGTTACCGGGGCGTACCGCTGCCCGGACTGCCGTTCGACGCCGAGCGCGGAACGGTGCCGAACGCGGAGGGGCGCGTCCTGCGGGACGGCGTGCCCTCCCCCGGCGAGTACGTCGCCGGCTGGATCAAACGCGGCCCGACCGGGGTGATCGGCACCAACCGGCCGTGCGCGAAGCAGACGGCGGGCGCGCTGCTCGCCGACGCGCCCACGCTGACGCAGCGGCCGGTGCCCGAAGATCCCCGGGAGGCTCTGCGGCGGATGGGGCAGGAACCGGTGGAGTGGTCCGGGTGGCAGGCGATCGAGGCTGCGGAGGCGGAGCTGGGCCGGTCGCTGGGCCGTACGACCGTGAAGATTCCGGACTGGGCGGGGCTGCTGGGCGCGGCGGACGGCGCTTCGTACGAGCCGTCGCCGAGCCGGTCGGCCTGACGGGCGGGCGGGTCGGCCTCACAGGCGAGAGCCCGCGAGCACGCTGTCGCGCGGGCGCCAATTCCTTGACGGAGAGCGGAGAGCGCTCGTCGTCACGGTCCTCGGAGCGGAGCTGCGGCTCGCGCCGGGTGGACCCGAGTGGGCGGCCTCTTCGGCAGCGGGCGTGCCTGCCTTCAGCGGGGTAGCCGACGGAAGGCGCGCCGTCGACCGTGCTGGTCCGGAGCCCGTGAGTTGTCCGCCCGTATGCGAACCTCTCGATCCCGCGGCGCGTCGCGGGCAAGGCGCTCGGTCGGTTCTGGCTCAGGTGCTCGGGGAGGAACGCGGGACCGAGGGATGCGGGATCGAGGAACGCGGGACCGTCGAGTCTTCGTCCGTCCTCGTCGGTGGACCATAGGTGGTGGCGAGTTCGGCGGCCAGGCGCGCCAGCTGCTCCCGGGCTTCTGGGGGTTCGAGGACCTCGACACGCGTTCCCAGCCCGGCCATCTGCGCCGCCAGGATCTCCGGCGACGGCCCGTCGACCTCTATCTCCACCCATCCGCCGGCAAGGGGCCGGCCGACCCGCAACCGCCCCCCGAACAGCCGCTGGAGGATCGGCTCGGCATCTCGGTCGGCCTTGGCCCGCACGGTCGCCGCCATCATGCGTTCCTCCACCGGCGCGGCGAGTGACCGCCATGTCGTGGCGAGATCGAACCCGTCCGGCCGGACGACGGGATCGCCGGTCGCCTCCACGGAGGTGACGCGGCTGAGCCGGAAGGTCCGGAGCCCGCGGTCGGTGTCGGCGACGAGATACGAGACGCCGGCTTTGGATGCGAGGCCGAGCGGATGGACCGTGCGCTCGGTTGCGGGCTTGCCGGGTCCGGCGTAACCGAGCCGGATCTGCGCCCCGTCCACCACGGCACGCTGGAGAGCGTCGAGGTGGGGCGTCGCGGCGGCGACGGCGGAGCGCGACCAGTCCGTGCCGTCGGTGACACCGGCTCTCGAGGCGGCCTCGGCGTCGGACCGCAGGGTCGCCGGCAGGGCGCGCACCAACTTGCGCAGGGCCCCGCGCAGTTCGGGTGTGGTCGACGATGGCCCCGCGACGAGGAACAGCGCCCGGATCTCGCCGGCGGTCAGCCCCGTGAGGTCGGTCCTGGCTCCGCCGACGAGCGACCAGCCGCCGCCGCGGCCGCTCTGCGAGTAGACCGGAATGCCGGCGATCGCCAGCGCCTCCAGGTCACGTCGCGCCGTGCGTTCGGACACCTCGAGTTCCGCCGCCACCTCGGTCGCGGTCACCCGTCCGCGCGCTTGCAGGAACAGCAGCGTCGCCACCAGACGATCAGCTCTCATGCCAGATCATTCTCCTCCGGAAACTGGCCATGAGGTGGCCAGTTTGGTCTCCAGGATGGCGACATGACCAACATTGCTGACAACACAGCGACACCGACCGCCACTTCCGCCGCCCCGGTGCCCGGCGGCGATCCGCGTCCGGGCTTCATGCGAGCCGTCGCACTGGCCGGACGCACCCTCGCCGGCGTCCGTCCCGACGGGTTCGACGAGCCGACGCCCTGCACCGAGTTCACCGTGCGACAGCTGTCCAACCACCTCGTCTCCGTCCTGCGCAGGGTTGCCGTGGTGGGGCGCGGTGAGGACCCGTTCAGCGTCCCGCCCGTCGCGGATGACGTCGCCGATGGCGACTGGTCGACGGCGTGGGAGGCCGCAGCCCGCGACGTCGAGGCCGTGTGGTCGGAGCCCGCGGTCCTGAACCGGCCGCTCCGCCTGCCGTTCGCCACGCTGCCGGGCGGGATCGCCCTCGTCGTCTACACGACTGAAGTCACCGTGCACACCTGGGATCTGGCCACCGCGACCGGTCAGCGCCCGGCGTGGGATCCGGCCGTGCTGGCCGTATCTCTCGGAGCGATGCGACGCGCTGTGCCGGCCGAACCGCGCGGCGGCCAGGTGCCATTCGCCGCCGTGGTGAACGTTCCCGCGGACGCCCCGGACATCGAACAACTCGTGGCCTGGTACGGCCGGCAGCCCTGAACGCGACGGCGTGGCAATGCACCGCCGCCTTCGCGGGTGTCCCGCTCCCGCACGGCCCTGCCGTACAAGGAATCCGAATCCGACCGATCCACCAGGAGTGTCATGTCGATCCAAGAGTCCCTGCACCACCGATCCGAGAGAACACGCACACCCCGGCTCCGGCCGCCCGGACGCCCAGGGCTGACCCTGGCGTTCCTCTGCGTCACCGGCTTCATGACGTTCCTCGACGTGTCGATCGTGAACGTCGCTCTGCCGACCATCCAGCGGGACCTCGACATCTCCGAGAGCTTCCTGCAGTACGTCGTCACCACGTACGGGACGGTCCTCGGCGGCTTCCTGCTGCTCGGCGGGCGGCTCGCCGACACCTTCGGTCGTCGTCGCTTGCTCCGAACCGGGCTGGTCGTGTTCGCCGCGGCATCTCTCCTGGCGGGCATCGCCCAGGGACCCGCCATGCTGATCTCCGCCCGCGGCCTGCAGGGCCTCGGGGCGGCGTTCATCGCCCCGGCCGCCCTCAGCCTCCTGACGAACACCTTCGCCGAAGGCCCCGAACGCAACAAGGCACTCGGCGTGTGGGGCGCCGTCAGCGGCATCGCGTCGGTCGCCGGAGTGATCCTGGGCGGCCTGTTCACGGAAGGGCCGGGGTGGCGTTGGATCTTCTTCATCAACGTACCGATCGGGCTGGCGGCTGCGGTGCTGGCGCCGTTCATCGTGCCCGAGAGCAGGGCTGACGGGCGGCACAGGACCTTCGACACCGCAGGTGCCGTCGTCCTCACCGCGGGCCTGGTGCTGCTGATCTATACCCTGGGCCAGACCGTCGACATGGGCTGGACGTCGGCCCCGACCCTCGGCGGTCTCGTCGCCGCGGCCGCCCTGTTGTCGGCCTTCCTGCTGATCGAGCGCCGGACCACGTCGCCGCTGATCCCGCTCGGCATCTTCCGGCTCCGGGTACTGCGCGCTGCGAATCTCACCGCCATACTCCTGTTCGGCACCTTGGTGACGCTGTTCTTCTTCGCCAGTCTGTTCATGCAGCAGGTGCTGGGCTACTCGCCGATCAGGACCGGCCTGGCCTACGTACCCCTCGCCGTCATCGTGTCGGTCGGTGCGGGCGTCGCCTCGCAGCTCGTCACCAAGGTGGCGGCCAAGCCCGTGCTCGTCGCCGGTCTCGTCCTCACCGCCGCCGGGATGCTGATGCTCTGGCGGTTGCCGGTCCACGGCAGTTACGCCGGCGACGTTCTGCCCGCGTTCCTCATCGCTGGCCTGGGCCTCGGTATGTCCTTCGTACCGCTCCAGGTCGCCGCGTTCGCCGGGGTCGGAAAGGCGGAGTCCGGACTGGCCGCAGGGCTCATCAACACCAGCCAGGAGGCGGGCGGAGCGCTCGGTGTGGCCATCGCCGCGACCATCGCCTTCAGCAGGGTCCCCGCCCTGACGAAGGCGGCCGACGGCGACCCGGCCCTGGTACTGGCGGCGAGGGCGAGCGTCTTCCACGAGGCATTCCTCATCGGAGCCGGCTTCGCCGTGGCCGGGGTCGTCGTCGCGCTGCTGACGCTGCCCATGATGCGGGCCACGGAACACGCCGGATCCGAGGCCGCTGTCCCCTCCGCGTAAGTCATGGGTTCCCGCTGCGAGTCGGGCGTGGAGCGCACAGAGGCAGGTGGCCGGCGCATCTCGTCCTCCGTATGGCAATGCCATCCGGCCGAGGCAAAGGAACAGGACGGATGAACGCAGGGCGCGCCGACGGAGCGTTGCCGTGCGCCGCTGGACCGCCGGAGGGGCGGGCCGCCGCGCCCCCCCCGGCCCCCCCACGAACGGGGGGTGGGCCGGGGGTGCGCCGCGG
>NZ_JBEXKU010000149.1:0-8632 GCF_040609575.1 Streptomyces sp. NPDC004647
CCATCAAGGGCCTCACCGCCGAAGTCGGCGCCTCCGTCACCTCCGGCGCCCTCATCTGCGAAATCAAGGACTGACACCACCTCAACCCACAACCGGGACCCCATTTCCGGACTGATACGGCCGCCAGGGAACAGATCCGGCCACATCGAACAGACGCGGAGACGGACCAGGTACAGTGCGGCATACCTGGGACACCTCGCATGCCGACCCTCACGTCGGCGTCGTCCTCGGAGAGCGGCAACGCCGGACCGGTGAAGACCGGGCCCAGAGGGCAGGCCAACGCCATGACCACGATCACCAACGATGCGGTACCCGTACCCACGCCCCAGAGCCGCCGGAAGACGATCGGCCCCGACGGCGCCACCGTGGCCGACGCCATGAGGCCTTCAGATCTGCAGATCACCCAGGACACCATCGTCGACAGAGCGCTCGACATACTCGACGCCGCCGAGGCGGACTACCTCCTCGTGCATGCCGGCGACGGCCGCTGCACCGGGCTGGTCACTCGGGCGCATCTCGCTCCGTACCGTGCGCGGTCCTGGTACACGGAGCGGACCGCCATCGGCGCCATCGTCCAGAATCGCGGGCCTTTCACCCGGCCCGGAATGACCATCGCCACCGCGGCCGAAACGATGCGCACCCGGGCCTTGCGTGCCTGGCCGGTGGTCGACGACGACGGCTGCATCCTCGGGGTCCTCACCCTTGAGCGCCTCCGGGCAGCGATCGCCGGCCCGCTCACCGCTGCCGGCACCGCGCCGTAACGCACCCGCCGCCGTCACGGCCCACCGGGAGGCTCACGTCCCTGAGCCGGATGTCCGATCAGCGCTCAGCGACGGCGGGGCTGAATCCTGCTGCGGCAACGGGGTGTTGAGGGTCGGTGGCCTCGTCGCGGCGCCGCTCGTACCGCTGCGCGTACTGGCGTTCGTACTGCTGCTCGTACCGCGGCTCGTACCGCTGCTCGTACCGCTCCGGCCCGGTACGGCACACTCGCCGGGCCGGGCCGAAGCACTGCACGCCACGGCCCGGCGACGGGAACGCGCCGGTCATCCCCCGGCAGCGAGCGCGTTCCGCGGACGGCCGCCGAACTGCCGGTCCGGAAGCGCGAGCAGTCCGAAAACGCGGTGTGCCGCACCGGTTCCCCGCCGTACGACTAGCAGCGCGGTGACGGCGACCGCCGCGGGGACGCCCAGCCACCAGCCCAGCAGGTGAACCAGGACGCTCGCGGCGATCGCCGTGCCGAGCGCCACCCCGAAGACGGCGCCCAGCACGGCGCCGAGGATGCGGAGTCGGCCCGGCGCCGTACCGCCGCCCGGCTCGCGCTCCCCCGACCTGAGCCAGGACACCATCAGCGCCAGCATGGCGGGGACGAGCACCGCCCCCATCCCGTACAGCGTCAGCGCGACGGGCGAGGCCAGCCAGTCGCCCGCGCGCGACAGGGCCTCCCCCACGCTCGGGTTCTCCGGCCAGGCCGCGAACGCCTCCCGGTCGGCGGAGAAGAACCTCTGGTACCCGCGCCCGTCCCAGCCGTGAACGAGGATGAAGAACATCCCCACATATCCCACTCCCGCCTGGAGGAAGGCGGCGTAGACCCGGCCGGAGGCGATGAGCCGCGAGGCGACCCAGTAACCGAGCGCCCCCTGGCTCACGTTCGTCGCCGCGAACAGTGCGACCAGCCAGGCGGGCAGCGATCCGTGATCGCGCGCCACCTGCATCGTCTCCCAGTCCGGGAAGCCCCACAGCAGCCATGCGCCGCTCGGTGCGAAGAGCACCGCGCAATAGAGGACAGCACCCATCAGACAGGGGTCCGACCATCGGCCGGCGCTCCTTGCGGCGCTGTCCCTGCTCCTGAGCCGGTACGCGGCCGCAGTCGCGAAGCTCGCGCCTATGCCGTACGACCAGAAGACATCGACCTGGACCATCGTGCTCTCCTTTCCGGAATGACACGTCATTCCGCTTGGAAGGCAGAAAATGAAGGGTCCTTGCGGGCCTGCGGCTCAGGAGGAGCCCAGGCCGTGGAACATGAGCGTTTCCACTGTGTGGATCCAGGGGCCACGCAGGGAGTCGGGGTCCTGTACGTGCAGCAGTCGCGCCGCGCCGGTCACGATCATGCCGTTCACCGCGAGCCCCACCACGTGGGCGTCAAGATCGCGGCGCAGAAAGCCGCGGTCCTGCCCGTTGCGGATGAACTCAGCGGTGTAGGCGGCCGCCGCTTCCATGGCACGGCCGGCGGTGTCGGGCTCCGCCCGGTCGATCGCGATGGCGTCGTAGAACAGGATGCGGCACAGCGCAGGTTCCGCCACGACGAGGTCGAACAGATTGTGGCCGATACGTCGGACCTGCTCCCGGTACTCCGGCAGGGTCTCGGAGGAGCCGGGATTCTCGTCGGACAGCGTGTCCATCACCTGGCCGAGGGCTCGGGCGACCACGCTGCGCGCGATGTGCTCCTTGTTCGTGAAGTACCGGTAGAACGTGCCGTGTCCGGCACCGAGCTCCCGGGCTATGTCGGATATCCCCGTCGCGTGGTAGCCGCGCTCGGCGAACACCTTTCCCGCCGCGCGAAGGATCGCCTCCCGCTTGTCGACCACGCCCTTCGGCACGGGACCCCTTTCCCGTCGGCGGAATGACGCGTCATTCTCGAACTGGAGGTCGACCCTCGTCAATAGCTCCAACAACGCTGAAAGGGCTGCGGATCACGTACGGGTGATCTCGGCCGCACCGAACGAGACGTCGAAGCGGTCGCACCAGATGCTCACGCTCTTGTAGCGGGCGAGATCGATGTCCGGGGGCAGCCGGTAGTTCTGGCTGCCCTTGTTGCCCTTGAGCTCGCCGAGGTTCTCGTAGGCCCCGTCATCGAAGACATGCCAGCCGTCCTTGTCGCGTTCCACTGGTGCGTCGGTGATCCAGACGTGCAGGTCGGGGCCGTTACTGGTGTCGAGGCCCTCCAGCCGGAGCACCCGGAACCCGTCGGCTCCCTGAAGAATCCTCACAGTCCCGGAGGTGGCGTGCTCCTGACTGATCAGCTTGCCCGTGGCCAGCGTCCTGGGGCCGGCCGGGCTCCGCGACGCCGCCGGCGCGTCCGCAGGCGCCGAGGTGTCCGACGCGACCGCGGCGGGCAGATCCTCCTGCACCGTGTCATCGACCCACAGCTTCCACGGCTGGAACCAGAACAGCCCGGCTGCGACGGCCAGCAGGACGATGACCATCGCGGCGATGACCACCGGTCTGCGCAGCACGCGAAGCACACGGTTCATGATCGTCTCCTGAGGTCTCGGCACCGTCCTGTCTCGCTCACCATTCAACAGGCCCGTGTCCCCGTACTCTCCGAGGAACCGCTGACGGATCTCTTACGTCCGGACGGATGCCACGGACCGCACCGGGGGCGGTCGCAGGATGCCGCCGGAGGGACATCGGCCGAATGAGGTCACCTCCCGGCCGAACTGAGCAGCCTCGCGCCGGCAAACGGAGCAGCCGAAGGCCACGGCCGGGAGACCCAGGCGCGCCGCTCGTCGGGGCCTGCGGGGTGAGCAGCGATGATGACCAGGCAGCGCGGTCGCCGGCGAGGGGCATGTCATGAATGAGGTCGATCTTCCCACCCCGAGCGAGGGGCTGCTGGTGACGCACTTTCTGACGGTGCGGGATGTGGCTCGTTCGCGGCACTTCTACACGGAGGTGCTCGGCGGGCGGGTGGCCCTGGCGGAGAATCCGTGCATCGTCAAGCTCGCCAACAGCTGGATCATCATGAACCCGGGGGGCGGCCCGACCCCGGACAAGCCGGACGTGACCCTGGTGCCGCCGAGCGACCCGCACACCGTCTCCAGCTTCCTGAACCTCCGGGTCGCCGACATCGAGGCCTGCCATGCCGAGTGGAGTGCGAAGGGCGCCGAGTTCCTGACTCCGCCGATCGACCGCCGCGCCGAACTGCGGTGCTACCTGCGCGACCCCGACGGCTACTTGATCGAGGTCGGGCAAGCCACCGGGCTCCTGGAGGGCATTTTCGCCCGCACGGACGACGAACCCGAGTAGGTCTCCTCCTGAGCGTCGCACGCCCCAGCGGTAGTTCCGCGGGACCGGCAGCGGTACGACATTGCCGCTGCCGGTCCGGCACCGACGTGCCGACGGCCCGGGCACCTTCGAACGGCAGGGCGTTGCAGAAGAAGGCCGCCACGAAGAGGTGCCTCCACGCACGGTCGCGCGGGAGACGTTGACCGCTGATCACTCTTCGTCTCCCTCTTCCTCTTCGGTCGTCCGTATGAAAGGTCCCCCACGCGACCTGACAGGACAAGCAAAAAGAGTTGCCTCTACCGTTAAGCTTTCCTACATGCTCGATGTGAGACGCATGCAGGTCCTACGGGCGGTGGTCACCAGTGGTTCGGTGACTGCGGCAGCAGCGAATCTGGGGTACACGCCGTCCGCCGTCAGTCAGCAGGTGGCGGCGCTGGAGAAGCAGGCCGGGGGGGCGCTGCTCGAGCGGGTCGGCCGGGGTGTGCAACCGACGGCGGCCGGGCGGTTGCTCACCGAGCACGCGGCCATCATCAGCAAGCACCTCGCCGAGGCGGAGACGGCCCTGGCCGATCTACGAGCCGGGCACACCGGGCAGTTGGCGATCCGCTACTTCGCTACGGCGGGCGCCGACCTGGTGGCGCCCGCGTTGGCCCGGCTCCGCGACGAGCACCCCGGAGTGCGGGTCGATCTCAAGCTGATCGATCCCGACGACCCGCTGCCGGAGGTGGTACGGGGCCGGGCCGACTTGGCCATCGTGGTCCGCCCGCCCGACCGGCTCCGAAAAGGCGTCCGCCTCGTGCACCTGCTCGACGACCCGTACCGTGCCGTGCTACCCGTGGGGCACCGGCTCGCGTCGGAACGGGTGCTTGATCTGGCCGACCTCGCCGACGAGCCGTGGGTCGGCAGCGAGCCCCCGGGCCCCTGCCTCGAGCCCGTGCTCGACGCCTGTGCCGCGGCGGGCTTCAGCCCGAACTTCGTGGTGGAGAGCGAGGATTACGCCACGGCGCAGGGGTTCGTCGCCGCCGGCCTCGGCATCGGTCTGATTCCGCGGATGGGACTGGGGAACCGCCACCCGGGCGTCGTCGTGTGCAGGGTCCGCAAGCCGGAGCCCATCAGGGTGATCCACGCGGCGGTACGGGAAACATCGTTGGCCCAGCCCGCGCTGCGCGGGCTGCTCGACGCGCTCAGGTCGGTGGCGACGCGGTAGGAACGGCGAGTTGACGCAAGCCTCATGCGTCGAACGACCGCCGACTGCCGAGCCGGGGCCGCACGCGTACGGAGATCATCGGAACATCGCCGACGACGAGGCCCCGCCGCTCCCCTGCGAGACCATCAACCACTGCCAAGATTCCGTCAAAGCGGAGCAAGCCCGGGGCGGAGAACCCGGGATCAGGGCAACATCGTGGCCGTGGAAAGGAATCACGTGACCACCGAACGAATCGGCCCGCCCCCGCTCGCGGATGAGCGCACCATGCTGCGCGCCTACCTCGACTTCCACCGCGCGACGCTCGCCATGAAGTGCGACGGCCTCTCGGACGATGACCTGCGCCGTCAGTCGATGCCACCCTCGACGCTTTCGCTGCTCGGCCTGGTGCGGCACATGGCCGAGGTGGAGCGCGCATGGTTCCGCCGGGTGATCAACGGTGAGGACGTCCCGTACGTGTGGTCGGACCAGGGTGACTACCAGGTGGCGTACGACGCGAGCGCGGCCACGCGGTCGGAGGCGTTCGACGCCTGGCAGACGGAGGTCGGGCACTCGCGCCGGATCGAGGAGGAAGCGCAGTCGCTCGACGTGACCGGCCACCAGCCCCGGTGGGGCCAGGATGTGTCGCTGCGGCTGGTGATGCTGCATCTGATCCACGAGTACGCCCGGCACAACGGGCATGCGGACTTCCTGCGCGAGGGGATCGACGGGACCGTCGGGGCCTGAAACGCCTCCAGGGCCCCTACTTTCTGACCTCGGGGTGCCACCGTGAGTGGTTCAGCGGCCAGCGGACGCGCCCGAATACCTGCCCGTAGACTGTCGGATCCGCGGGAGTTCGGCGTGAGCGTGTAGGTGTACGCCGCGATCGCTTTCCGCGGAACCTGATGGCCGATTCTGGTGGGAGTTCGCCGTGCGTGACCCGCTCGTCGTCGCTGTTGCCCAGCCGCTCTGCGTGGCTCACGCCATTGCGACGAACGCGGTGACGCACGCGGCGGCAGTGCGCTCCGCGGGCGCCCGAGTCGTGGTCTTTCCCGAACTCTCCCTGACCGGCTACGAGTTGGATGCCGCGGCGATCACAGCCGATGACCCGCGGCTGTCGCCGATCGTCGAGGCCTGCGCCGAAGCGGAGGCAACGGCGCTGGTGGGCGCCCCGGTGCAGGGCGATGCCGGTCGGTCGCACATCGCCGTGCTGGCCATCGACGGCACCGGCTCCACGGTGGCCTATCGCAAGATGTGGCTGAGCGCGACGGAGTCCGAACGGTTCGCTCCGGGCGACAGGCCGGCCGTGCACGAGGTCGATGGCTGGCGGCTCGGCCTCGCCATCTGCAAGGACACCGGCGTGGCGCAGCACGCGGCCGATACCGCTGCCCTGGGGATCGATGCCTACGTCGCCGGCACGGTGAAGTCCGCGGACGAGTCAGCCCTACAGGATGAGCGCGCCCGTCGCGTCGCCACCGATCACCGCATCTGGGTCGCGGTGGCCAGTTTCGCCGGGGCGACCGGTGGCGGTTTCGCCCGGGCCGCCGGCCGTTCGGGTATCTGGGCGTCCGACGGCGTCCCGGTCGCGCAGGCAGGGGCGGAGCCCGGCGCCGTCGCACGGGCAGTGCTCATCTGAAGGCGAGCCTCGCCGGGCGTGTCGGCCCCGCCCGGTCGGCTGTCCGGCCCTGGTCGGCAGAGGGCGCTCGTTGCGAAAGACCGTCCGGGCTCATTCGAAGAGCTTGTCCAGGAAAGCGGACAGGTTGGCGTTCGTGCGCTCTATCTGCTCCTCGACCGTGAGGGATTCCTCGAAGCGCCCTCCGGGCTCCGGGACCTTCTTGCCGCGCACGTACAGGGAACAGGCGAGGTCGCTGCACATGTACACGCCGATCGAATTGCCCTGCCGGCCGGCCTGGCCTGCTTTGCGGGCAGTCATCAACGAGACGCCGTTTCCGGGGTGTGTGGTCAGGCACAGGGAGCACATGCTGCGGTGGAGGTAGCCGCGCTGCTGGGAGGGGAAGCGCAGCGCCACGCCGATGAGCCGGTCGTCGTATTCGGTGACGAGATAGCTGCGTTCCGGCGCCGAGAGGCCGCGCCACCCCAGGAAGTCCAGGTCTTCCCAGGGCCTTTGCGTCAGGTCCCGCGGTACCGCCAGACGCTTGGCCTCCCCCTTGGAGCAGTTGACGAACGATGCGCGGATGTCCAGCTCATTTGCTGCCTTCATGGTGTGGACGCTAACCGTGCCTATGTATATTAGGCAAACAGTTAAAGCCCCTAGTTTCGGCCGTGTTGGTGGAGGTGTGGCTCATGACTCGTGCCGGCCTGACGGCTGACCGGGTGGTACGGGCGGCGGCGGATCTGGCGGACGACGTCGGGTTCGAGAACGTCACGGTGTCCGCGCTGGCGCGGAGTTTCGGGGTCAAGGATGCGAGCCTGTACTCCCACGTCAGGAATGTCCGAGACCTCCGGACCCGGGTCGCTCTGCTGGCCGCGGGCGAGTTCGCCGAGCGCATCGGAGCCGCGGTGGCCGGCCGGGCCGGCAAGGACGCCCTGGCAGGGTTCGCCGATGCCTACCGGGAGTTCGCGCTGGAGCGTCCCGGCCGGTACACCGCGACCCAGATCCAGCTGGACCCCGCCACTTTCGCCGAGTCCGCCGGCCATCTCCGCAACGTCGAGACCACGTACGCGATGCTGCGCGCGTACGGGCTGGCCGAGCCGGACCTGACCGACGCGGTGCGGCTGCTGCGCAGCACCTTTCACGGCTACATCAGCCTCGAGGCCAACGGCGGATTCGGGCACCCCCGCGACGTACAGGCGTCGTGGGAGCGGGCCATCGATGCCCTCCACATCCTGCTGGAGCACTGGCCGTCCTCACCTGCCGGCCCGTCGCACCGGGCGATGGCCGAGAAAGGAGGGACAGATGTCTGAACAGACGTCGTCCCGGAACGAAGCGGCGTTGACAACAAGCGGACTTGACCGGTCAGTCACGGACGACCGGTCCGCAGGCGACGCGGGCAGCCGGACACCATGAGCGAGCCGACGACCGACACCCTCCGGGTGCCCGGCGCGACCCTCCACTACGAGGTGCTCGGCACCGGGCTGTACCGTCCTGCCGCGCTGCCGGAGGGGCGGCTCGGCACCGAGGTCGTGGAGTTCCCGGGCGGCCATACCGGCTACAGCCGGCACCCGGCCGCGTTCGCCGAGCTGCTGGCGAAGACACTGCTCACGGACGGCGCGAGCGCGGGCCGGAGGTAGGGTCGCGGCCTCCGGTGGCTCCGACGGTGTCCGGCCTCCACGTTCCCCGGCACCGTGCGTGTTCTACGTGTGGGTGAGCATGCCGCTGCGCAGTTGCCGCAGGGCGCGGGAGAGAAGCCGGGAGACGTGCATCTGGGAGATGCCGAGTTCGGTGCCGATCTGGGCCTGGGTCATCTCCTGGCCGAAACGCATCTG
>NZ_JBEXKU010000150.1:0-8602 GCF_040609575.1 Streptomyces sp. NPDC004647
GCTTACTCATGTTGCTCTTGCTCACTGCCTGGCACTGCTTCCTCCGGGACCATCGGTCCCAGTATCAGGGTGTCCAGCTCAGCGGGGGAACTCCACGTAGAGAGTGAGGAGCGCTTCGGCTTTCGCCATATGTCTGTCTCCCACACGGCCATTGGCAGCAGCGCGTCCGGTAGCCAATTCGCACCAGGTCGTCTTGCCCGAGACAGTCGGGATTACGCCCCACCGATCGGTCACAGCATTGATCAGACTCATCCCTCGGCCGGCTTCTGCGTCAGAGCCGACGGTGAGGAGAGTGGGTAGTGTGCGGCCGTCGGGGTCGCCGACTTCAACACGAAGGTTCGTGCCGTTGATGGACACGGCCAACGTTGTCGGCGTTCCAGAGCCGACATGTGCGATGACGTTGGCAACGAGCTCGCTCACGCAGAGCTGCGCCGGGTCGATCAGGTGCAAGAGACCCCAGAGCGTCAGGTGCATACGAACGAGCCGTCGCAGAGCTGCAACTTTCGAGGGTTCTGCGAGGAAAGACAGTTCCCAGCCCTTCCCCGACGTCGCGCATCGACACGTGTCCATGAGATTCGGTCCCCTCCGCGAGAGCGCATTGGTAGCGCTGGGTGTCCGCTGCGATCTCCAGGGCGACAGCAAGAATCTCAATTTGGAACTCTCAATTTGCACAAACGGAGCACTAATCGCGCCCCGTGCCCCCGGCGTGCGCTGTCTTGTGCCCGCATCGCTCCGCCGTGCAGTCTCATGGTGATCGACAAGAAGGGCCGCGACCATGGCTGTTGGACCTACAACCCGAAGGCGCCAGCTGGGCGTCGAGCTGCGGCGCCTTCGGGAACGCAAGGGGCTCACCCTGGAGGAAGCGGGTGCGCTGGTGGGGATTTCCAAGGCCACCTTGAGTCGCTACGAGACCAAGGAAGGCACAGTGAAGTGGCCGGCCGTCGATGCGCTCTGCCGCCAGTACGACGCCTCTGATGAAGAGCGCCGAGCCATGGTCGAGTTGGCCAAGGGGGCGAAGATTCAGGGCTGGTGGCGGTCACTCGCCGACCCCATCCCGGAGTCGATGAATCTCATGCTCACCCTCGAGGACGAGGTTGTACGTGAAGATCATTACGCGAGCGTTTACGTTCCGGGCCTCCTACAGACCCGCCCCTACGCCGAGGCCGTGCATCGCGCCTCCGAGATGCGCTGTACTGAGCAAGAAGTCACGCACATGGTCGACATCCGCATGAAGCGGCAGGACCTTCTACGGCGCGACGAGCCGCCCCACATCTGGGCGGTCATCGATGAAGCGGTGATCCGCCGCATGGTCGGTGGCCCGGATGTCATGCGTGATCAGCTGCTGCATCTGCACGAAAGTGCGACATCCCGGCATATCACGGTGCAGATTCTTCTTTTCGTGACAGGAGCGCATGCTGCGGCAGTTGGGAGCTTTGTCATCCTGGGAGGCGCAGTTCCCGAACTCGATGTGGTCTACGTGGACACCCTCGGCGGCGGCCTGTTCATGGAGAAGCCACAGGAACTCGAAGGCTATAGGTTGGCGTTCGAGTATCTGCGCGCGCAGGCGCTGGACATCACGGCGTCAGCAGCGGTCATCGACCAGGTCTGCAAGGAGCTTTGATGGAAGACCGTGAGTCCGAGCACGAAGAGTTCCACTGGGTGAAGTCCTCGTACAGCGGTGGCAGCGGGACGGAATGCCTCGAGGTCGCTGCGCTTACTGGTACGACCACGGGCGTACGGGACTCGAAGGACCCACGCGGTCCTGTGCTCGCGTTCTCACACGTGACCTGGGCCCAGTTCGTCGCAGCCGTACGGCAAGGAAAATTCGACTGACAAGCCCGGAAGTGGCACCACGGAGAGAGCTGCATGCCCCACGACACGCCGTCATACATGCGCGTCGCGGACGACCTTCGTCGACGCATCACGTCGTCCGGCGAGTGGGTCGCCGGAGACCGCCTGCCGTCCCGCGCTCAGCTTGCGGCGGAGTACGAGGTCGGCCCGAACGTCGTACAGAAGGCGGTAGAGCGGCTCATCATCGAGGGTCTTCTCGAAGGGCGAGCGGGCTCGGGTACGTACGTGCGGCAGCCACGCGAGCGGATGCGTATGGTGCGCTCCCGCCACCGCGAACGTCGCGGCGGCTCGCCCTTCCGTGCCGACATGCGCGAGCGCGGCCGACGCGGGTCATGGGAATCCCACAGCCAGGCGCGGACGCCCGCGCCCGAGCACATCGCCCATCGACTCGCGATCGAACCCGGGGACCTCTGCGTACGGACGAGGTACGAATTCCTCGCCGACGGGCAGCCCGTCCAGCTCTCCGATTCGTGGGAGCCGATGTCCATCACGGGCGAGACACCCATCGTGCTACCGGAGATGGGGCCGTACGCGGGCATGGGCGTAGTTGAGCGAATGCGGACCATCGGCGTCATCGTCGACACCACGGTCGAGATCCCGCGTCCGTCTCGGGCGACGCAGGAGCAGGCGAACCTGCTGGGGGTGAGCCTGGGTGACCTCGTGATGGAGATCGAGCGCACGTACTACGACATCGAGGGCCGGCCGATCGAAACGGCGGACATCACAGTGCCGGACGTGCGCTGGGAGATCGCGTACGAGATCGGCATACAGCAGCCAGAGGCGTAGCTGAACACAACAGGCAGGACGGCAATCAAGCCACCCTGTGCGTGAAGCAGATCGTCTCCGACGAGATCGATGGCACCCACGAAGTCGAGGTAAATGTCTCCGACTTCGATGACACGTAAACTCTCTTGCGCGTCATGGGATTCGAGGCCAAGGCGTACCAGGAGAACCACCGCACCTCGTACCTCCTCGACAACGTACGCCTGGAGATCGACTCCTGGCCGCTGATTCCGCCGTATCTGGAGATCGAGGGCGACTCCGTTGACGAGGTCCGGAAGACAGCGGACCTCCTCGGCATCGCACCGAACTCCCTCACCTCCGTGAACACCACCGAGGTCTATACGCGCTACGGACACGACCTCACGGCGATCAAGGAGCTGCACTTCACGAACTGAACCCCCCATCCAAGGAGGCGAGGGCCTTGCTGACGGACCGCACTGCGCGGATCTGGGTTCTGGACATGCGACACCGCACCCGGCTCCTACCCCTATTGCTGTGAGGCCTCTGAGAGAAACACCAAGGGCCGCTCAGAAGGCGGTTCTGCTCTTCAGGAAGATCTTCCTCGCTTCAGGGAGGCGTTCGCGGCAGCAAGGCCAACGCCCAGCGCGGTGAGCACGATGTTCGTGTAGATCGCGTAGCCGTCAGGGCTCAGGAAACGCAGGAAGCCGAACAAGCGGAACCCGGTGCCGAACCACTCGTGCAGCAGGCCGCTGATCCCGCCCGCGATCAGCACAAAGCTGAGGAAGCCAAGAACACTCTTCATGCTTCGAGACTGAACAGTGCAGCTCATCCCCGGTATCGGCCGTCGTGAGCCGGAGCGTTCACCTAAGTAGCCTCCCGCCGAACCCACTGTCGTCCGAAAGTATCGACCCGCTCCACAGGTGTCCCCAACGGGCCCGGCAGCACGTAGATTTGCCGATTATGGCCCGCCGCACCCTCCGTGACTGGATCGCCGACATCGGCTTCTTCCTTTTCGCGGTCGCCTTCTCCGTGGTCACCTCCGAGAACGTGGTGGCCCATACGGACCTGTCCGAAGAGGCGCTGTTCTTCGACATGCTCGCGGGTGGCCTGGCGTGCGCCCTGCTGTTCCTGCGGCGGCGCCTGCCGGTCCAGCTCTCGGTGGTACTGCTCGTCACCGGGGCTTTCTCGCACTTCGTCACCGGAGCAACCATGGTGGCCCTGTTCACCGTCGCCGCGCACCGGCCGCCGCGCATCACGCGCTGGGTCGCGGCCCTGGCGGCGGCCCCGCTCCCGGTGTTCCTGATCCGCCGGCCGGACCCGAGCCTGCCCGCCACCACGTCGGCGATCGTCTACTTCGCACTGATCGCCGGGTCCTTCGGCTGGGGCCTGTACGTACACTCCCGGCGCAAGCTCATCGCCGAGCTGCGCGAACGCGCCGAGCGGGCGGAGGCGGAGGCGCAGCGGCAGGCGCGGGAGGTCATCGCGCGGGAGATGCACGACGTACTCGCGCACCGGCTGTCGCTGCTGAGCGTGCACGCCGGGGCGCTGGAGTTCAATCCGGGCGCACCGGCGGCCGAGGTCCAGCGGGCCTCCGGCGTGATCCGGGACAGCGCGCATCAGGCGCTGGAGGATCTGCGGGAGATCATCGGCGTGCTGCGGCTGCCGGCCGACGACGACAGCGCGGAGCAGCCGCTCCCCACCCTCGGTGATCTGCCCCAACTGGTCGCCGAGTCACAGGAGGCCGGGATGCGCGTCGCACTGGACCTCCAGGTCATCGACGCCGCGAGGGCTCCGGCACCCTCCGGGCGCACCGTCTACCGGATCGTGCAGGAGGGCCTCACCAACGCCCGCAAGCACGCACCCGACACCGAGGTCACCGTCGCGGTCAGCGGCGGCCCCGGGGAGGGGCTCGCGGTGGAGGTGCGCAACGCCGCCCCCACGACCGCGTCGATTGCCGCCGTCCCGGGGGCCATCCCGGGCGCGGGACAAGGACTCATCGGTCTGGCCGAGCGGGCGAAGCTCGCCGACGGGCGGCTGGAGTACGGCCGGGCCGGCGCCGACTTCCGGTTGCACGCGTGGCTACCGTGGACCGCGCAACTTGCGCAACGCGAACCGCCGAACGCCGCCGCACCGGCCTCCGAACCCTCCGCCCGGGTGCTGCCCCCGGCCTCCGGCCGGAAGAAGCGGGCGGTACGGTGACCGACCACCCGACCCGCGAGGCACCCCTGGTGAACGAGCATGCAGCCGCGGCCATCCGCGTACTTCTCGTCGACGACGATGCGCTCGTACGTGCCGGGCTGCGGCTCATGCTCGGCGGCGCACCCGACGTCGAGATCGTTGCCGAGGCGGCCGATGGCAGCGAGGTGGAGACTCTCGTCGATGCGCACTCCCCGGATGTGGTCCTGATGGACATCCGGATGCCCGCGGTGGACGGGCTCGCGGCCACCGAGGCACTGCGCAGGCGGCAACGGCCGCCCGAGGTCATTGTGTTGACCACCTTCAACACCGACGAGCATGTGCTGCGCGCCCTGCGTGCGGGCGCCGCGGGCTTCGTGCTGAAGGACACCCCGCCGACGGAGATCGTCGAGGCGCTACGGAAGGTGGCCGCCGGCGAACCCGTACTGTCTCCTGCCGTCACCAAGCAGCTCATCGCCCAGGTGACGGATGGGATCGGGCAGGACCGGCGCGCGGCCCGGGCCCGGAAGCAGCTCGCGGCGCTCGGCGAGCGCGAGCGTCAGGTGGCCGTCGCCGTCGGCCGAGGGAAGTCGAACGCGGAGATCGCGGAGGAACTCTTCATCGGCGTGCCCACGGTCAAGACCAACGTCTCCCGCATCCTGGCCAAGCTCGGCCTGAACAACCGGGTGCAGATCGCGCTCCTCGTCAGCGATGCCGGGGATGCCGGGGATGCCGGGGAGTCCTGAGGCGCACGCGCTGTTGTCGTTGCGCCGGTGGGCGGTCGTGCCCCGCGACTCGTGTCCCGCGTCGCGCGATTCGTGCCTCGTGTCCCGTGGCTCTGTCCCGCGCCCTGCGCCTCGTGTCTCACGCCTCGCGGCTCGTGCCCCGCGGCTCGTGCCCCGGGACTCCTGTCCCGTGGGTCGCGCCTCGCCCTCGCGCCTCCCGTACGGGACGACCGCTCGGTCGGTCGCCGCGGCCAGGGTCCGTACGCAGCCGGCCGCGGCGGGACGTTCTCAGCCGATTCCGACGGTCTCCCGCACCTGTGCCACCACCGGCTGGGCCCGCTCGCACGCCCTCTCCGCGCCGGCCCGGAGGATCTCCTCCAGCTCGCTGTCCGGCCGCATCAGCGCGTCGTACCGCTCACGCAACGGCGTCAGTTGCTCGTTCAGCACCGCGAACAGTTCATTCTTCAGCTCGCCCCAGCCCATCCCACCGGCCTCCAGACGGGCACGGACCTCAGCCACTTGTTCGGGCGTGGCGAAGTGGGTCAGGAGTTGGAAGACCGAGGAGGCTTCGGGGTCCTTGGGGGCCTCGACCGGCGTGCTGTCAGTGGCGATTCGCCGCACCGTCCTGCGCAGCTGCGCCTCCGGCGCCACCAGCTCGATCGTGTTGCCGTAGGACTTGCTCATCTTGCGGCCGTCGGTGCCGGGCAGGCTCCGACCGCTGTCCTCGCTCGGTGTGATCGCCTCGGGGATCTTGAACTTGTAGCCGCCCTCGTACACGGCGTTGAACGCTCCGGCGATGTCCGCGGCGTACTCCACGTGCTGGAGCTGGTCCTTGCCGACCGGCACCACATCGGACTCCATGATCAGGATGTCCGCGGCCATCAGCACCGGATAGTTGTAGAGCCCCATGGTCACGCCGCTGTCGAGATCGGCGATGCCCGCCTCTTGGTTGCGGTCGCGCGCGGCCTTGTAGGCGTGTGCCCGGTTCATCAGGCCCTTGCTGGTGAAGCACGACAGGATCCAGTGCAGCTCGAACGTCTCCGGAACATCCGACTGGCGGTAGAAGACGGTCCGCTCCGGGTCCAGCCCCGCGGCCAGCCAGGTGGCGGCCACCGAGCGTGTGTAGTGAGCCAGCAGCTTCGGATCACGGATCGACGTCAGCGCGTGATAGTCGGCGATGAAGTAGATCGATTCATACGATTCGGCCAGCCTCAGGGAGGGCTTGATCGCGCCGATGAAATTACCGAGATGCGGCTCACCGGTCGGCTTGATACCGGTCAGTGAGACATTGGACGGGGCACTCCGCATGTCCGGAGGGTATCTCCGGCAGCAGCCCGCCGCGTGAGTATTACGCGCACCAAGATCCACTCACCGTGGCCCGGGCGACCGGTTCGGCGTGGCACGATTTCCCGCCGCGACCAGGGATGACGTAGAGTCCTGGTTACCGACGCGGGGTGGAGCAGCTCGGTAGCTCGCTGGGCTCATAACCCAGAGGTCGCAGGTTCAAATCCTGTCCCCGCTACTGCGAAGTCAGAGGCCCGATGCGTGAGCATCGGGCCTCTTGCTTTCGGTGTCGCCGGCGGCCCGCTTTCTCGTACGCACGGTGCTCGTACGCACGGTTTTCTCGTACGCATGGCTTTCTCGTACGCGTCGATGCCGAGGGGCCGCAGGGTCAGGTCAGGCTGTCTGCGCCTGTTCGTAGAGGCTCTTGACCTCGGCACCGAAGTACGGACCGAACATCCTGTTCGGCAGGAAGGTGTAGCCGAAACTGTTCACCGACGCCTGCAGGCCGGTGCCGGTGGCTTCGTTGAACGAGGCGAACCAGGGGCCGCCGCTGGAGCCGCCCGTCATGTTGCAGCCCATGCCGTGGTCGTTGGAGAAGAGGAAGTCCTTCGAGGTGTTGCCGCTGCAGTAGATGAGCTTCGAGCCGTCGTACGGGGCGGCGGCGGGGAAGCCGAAGGCGTACATGGCCTTGTTGTAGCCGCCGTTGAACTGCAGGCCCTGGGCTCCGACGACCTCGGTGAGCTTCTTGCCGTTCAGCGGGTTGACGACGGCGACGCCGACGTCGTAATTGATGTCCTCGCTCGCCGTCCACTGGGGTGTGGACATCGTCTTGGCCGCGGTCCAGGTGCCGTACGGCGTCTGACCGTCGTGGTAGCCGGGGACGAACACCCAGTTGGTGTGCCAGTTGCCCTCCAGCTTGACGCAGTGCCCGGCGGTGATCACCGTGCTGGCGTTCTGGCTGGTGACGGCGTCGCCCGAGCAGGAGGCGGTACGGCCCTGGTAGGAGAAGAACACCCGGCCGGAGGTGGTGACGACGGAGCCGCCGCCGGTCCACGCCCCGCCGGCCTGCGGGAAGGCCTGGGTGCGGGCGGCGGGGCGGTCTGCGGACGGGCTGGTGGGCGCGACGGTGGATATCTCGCCGCCGGGCTTCGGGGCCGAGAGGGCGCCGGGGGCGACATCGAACAGGTCGAGCGGGGTTGCCTTGCGCATCCGCTCTGCGGTCCAGAAGGCGCTGACCTTCTGCTGCGCGGTGGCCGAGGCGGCGGCGGTGTGGACGGCGGCGGGTGCGGGGGCGGGGGCCGCGGGTGCGGGAGCGGGGGCCGCAGGGGCGGGGGCCTGGGCGGCGTTGGCCGTGGCGGCCTGAAGTCCTGTGGTGAGCAGGGCGCCGACGGCCAAGAGGATGCCTGCGGCGGTGCGACGGGGACGTCTCACTCGTACTCCTTCTGCCAAGGCCGCGCGGGGTGTCGCGCGGACAGTGTGGGGCCGGACGGCGGTGTGTGCGGTCCGGGCAGACGAGCGGTGTGGCCTGAGGGTGCGTCAGGCAGGGTCCCACGCACAGAGAGAGATTGTCAGGAGCGCATCAGAGGTGGCTGAATCTTGCCCCCTAGGAGCTGTCGTCACATGTCACGCCCACATCAGGAGCGATGCGAAAGTGACGGCTGCTTGGTACGACTCGGCGGTCTTGTCGTACCGCGTCGCGATGCCGCGCCACTGTTTGAGGCGGCTGAAGCACCGTTCGATGAGCAAGCCGCAGTGCTGTCATACGTGCGGTTCGACGTCATCGTCTTGGTTTCCTTCCTCGCTTCGGATTATCGTCGCCTGCT
>NZ_JBEXKU010000151.1:0-8070 GCF_040609575.1 Streptomyces sp. NPDC004647
TGCGCCCCCCGCGGGGCGGGGGGGGGGGGGGCGGCGCGCCGGCGGCGGCCGGGCGCCCCCCCCCCCCCCGCCCAGTCGCGCCGGCTCAGGGGGCGGTGTGCCGTCGCCCGGTCCGCGCATCGTCACCGATCAGCGCAGACCTCGTATGCAGGGGTGTTCATCCGTGCAGAACCTCCCTCAGCAGGCCGCCGATGATGCGTAGGCCGTCCTGTGTGAGCACGGATTCCGCGTGGAACTGCATCGAGGCGAAGCCTGGCCCGCGCAGCGCGTGCACCTCGCCCGTCTCGGGGTCCCGGCTCACCTCCACCACACCCACGCCGTCGCAGTCGACCTTGTGCTCGCGACTGCTGGCGGCGAACGTGTTGTAAAAGCCGACCCGCTCCTGCGCACCGAACAGGTCGATCTCCCGCTGCACGCCCTGATTCGGGACCCTCCTGCGGACCAGGGGGAAGCCGAGCTGCCTGCTGAGCACCTGGTGACTCAGGCAGACGGCGACGAACGGCCGCCGCTCGGCGAGCAGGGTCCGCACTGCGGACCGCAGATGGTCCATCTTGGGGTGTCCGGTCTCGCGCGGATCGTCGGGCCCGGGCCCCAGGACCACGAGGTCGTATCCCTCGAAGGCGTACGGCTCGTCAAAGCGGCGGACCGTCACCGCCAGGCCCAGGGCCCGAAGTTGGTGGTCGATCATTGAGGTGAAGGTGTCCTCGGCGTCGACGACCAGCACACGGCAGCCGGCCAGCAGGGGATCCGGCCGGGCCCGTGCCCCGTGCTCCTTCAGCCAGAAGTCGGCGATGGTGGCGTTGCGCCGCTCCAGGGCGGTGCGGACGCCCGGGTGCTCCGCGAAGCGTTCGGGTCCGCTGTCCTCCAGGGCCGCGAGCAGCCCCGCCGCCTTGGCCCGGGTCTCCGCGACCTCGGAGGCCGGGTCGGAGTGCCGTACCAGCGTGGCGCCGACGCCGATGCGCATACGGCCGGCGGTATCGAGGTCAGCCGTGCGGATGAGGATCGACGAGTCCAGGGTGGGCGCGCCGTGCTCGTCGCGGCCGATGAGGGCGGCGACGCCGCTGTAGTAGCCGCGGCCCTGCGGCTCGTACCGGGCGATGACCCGGCAGGCGCTCTCCAGCGGGCTTCCGGTGACGGTCGGGGCGAACATCGTCGCGCGCAGAATCTCGCGCGGATCGCGGGTGCAGCGCCCCTCGATGAAGTACTCGGTGTGCGCGAGCCGGGCCATCTCCTTGAGGTACGGGCCGACCACCCGGCCTCCGGTGTCGCAGATCTGGGCCATCATTTTCAGCTCTTCGTCGACGACCATGTAGAGCTCGTCGGCTTCCTTGCGGTCGGCGAGGAAGTCCATCACTTCCGGCAGGGTGGGGCCGGACTGCGGATAGCGGTACGTGCCGCTGACGGGGTTCATCACGGCGGTGCCGTCGCGCAGGCTGATGTGCCGCTCAGGGGTGGCGCCCACGAACGTCCGGGTGCCGGTGTGGACGATGAAGGTCCAGTAGGCGCCCGACTCCCGCTGCAGAAGCCGGCGGAAGAACGCCAGAGCACTGTGCGTGGTGTAGTTGCTGATGTCGGCGACGAACGAGCGCTTGATGACGAAGTTCGAGCCCTTGCCCGTCCCGATTTCCTCGGCGATGATCCTGCGCACTGTGTCCGCGTACGCGGCGTCGTCCACCTCGAAATGCCCGTCGGAGAGCCGGATCGGGATGTCGGGAATCCGGGCCAGGACCTCGGAGACGGGCAGCGTGGCCTGGCCGGTGACGCTCATGGCGACCACCGGTGAGCCGTCATCCGGGCTGGCGAAGCCGCGCTCGGAGATCTGCCGGTAGGGGATGAGAGCCAGCACGTCGTGGCGGGGGCCGCGGGCGGATGCCGGCTTCCCGGGCACGGGGATCCCCGCCAGCGTGTCCGGCTCAGTCACCTCGCCGACCAGCACGTCCAGGGCTGCCGGGCCAGTTGTCTCGGGACGGTGGAGCAGGGCGAAGGCCGGCGGCCGCGGGCCCAGCACCCGGCCTAAGAGATCCCCTGCCACGGACGCTCCCTCCTCGGGTTCCTCCGGCCCTGTCCTGCCTGTTCTCCCTGTCCTGCCGGTCATGTGAGAACCCCCTTGGCCGTGACGATCACGGCACAGCGCTGCGCCGCGTAGGTGAGGGCCAGCATGTGGAACTCCTGGGAGAAGTCGGCGACTGCGTCGGCGACCAGGAAGGGCTGGATGTCGTTGCTGAACGCGTCGACCGCGGTCATCAGCACCCCGACATGCGCGTACACGCCGCAAATGACCAGCTGGTCACGGTCGTTCTCACGCATCCGCTGCAACAGGCCGGACCGGAAGAAGGCGCTGTAGCGCCACTTGGTGAACACCCAGTCGTACGAGGCCGGGGCCAGTGGTTCGACGATCTGCCGGTCGGCGGGGTCCACCCGCATGCCGGGCCCCCAGAAGTCCCTCAGCAGACCCCGCTGTTCCTCGGTCATGCCGCCGGGCTGCATGGTGTAGGCCACCGGGACGCCGAGTGCGGCGCAGCGCTCGCGCAGCAGGACGGTGTTGCGTACCAACTCCTCCCGTGGACCCTCGGCGGGGACAGGCGCCAGGAAGTAGCTCTGCATGTCGTGGATGAGCAGCACTGCGCGATCCGGGTCGATGGACCACTGCGCGGTGTTGTCGGGCAGGTCGCCCGGCGTTGGCATCGGGTAGGACGGGATCGGGGGTATGCCTGCCATGGCGTATCTCCGCTGGATCGAGTGGATCGGGTCGCTGCTTGTGGCGGACATCGCTACACACCGAGCGAGGCGCCGCCGTCGACCGTGAGGTCGTGCAGGGTGATGTGTGCGGCGTGGTCGGAGAGCAGGAAGACGACGGCGTCGGCGATGTCCGAGGGGTCGGCCAACTTGCCCAGGGGGATGCCCACCTTGAAGGCCTCGGGCAGCCCGTCGATGGTGCGCTGCGGGCCCAAGTCGTCCTGCCACATGGAGCTGAGCATCGGGGTGAGGGTCGATCCCGGCGCCACGACATTGCAGCGGATGCCGTGTCTGGCCACCTCCAGGCCCAGGCACTTGGTGAACATCGACGCCGCCGCCTTGGAAGCGGCGTACGCGGCCATCTCGGTGCGGGGGGTGCCGGCGGCGTTGGACGCCACGGTGACGATCGCTCCGCGCTTTCTCGGCACCATGCGGCCCACCACGGCCCGGGACATGTGGAAGACTCCGCCCGCGTTCACCGCGAAGGTGTCGGCCCAGTCCTCGTCGGTGAGCTTGCCGACCTCGCCGAGGCGCAGCACGCCCGCGGCATTGACCAGGAACTCCAGTGGGCCCATGGTCCGTTCGACCCGCTCGGCCGCGGACTCCGCGTCCGCGCTGCTGGTGACGTCGGCAGGGAAGGCCTCGGCGCGCAGCCCGTCGGCGGTCAGTTTCTCCACCGTCTGCCGCAGCCGGTCGGCGTCCCGGTCCACGGCGGCCACCGCCGCGCCCCGCTCGCTCAGCGCACGCGCCACCGCCGCGCCGATACCGCCCGCTGCTCCGGTGACCAGGGCGACTCTGTTCTCCATGTTCCCCATGTGCTCCACGTGCTGCATTTCTCGGACCTCCTCACGCGCCGTACGCGTGGCAAGTGATGCATGGTGCCGCGGCCGATTCCGGCCCACGGCTATCCGAGCCAGGCCGAGGCCACTCGGAGGGCTTGGCTCGTATTGAGCCGCGGGTCACAGAAGCTCGTGTACTTGTCGCCGACATGCTCGACACCGGACTCGTTGGGGACGCATTCTGTGACGTCGTCAGGGGTGGTCTCCAAATGCATCCCGCCGATGATTCCGCCCTCCGCTCCGACGGCATTCTGGAATTCGCGGATCTCCCGTTCGATCGTTTCCAGGAAGCGGGTCTTGAATCCATTGGAAAGGGTGACCGTGTTTCCGTGCATGGCGTCGGTGAGCCAGATGACCGGATGCCCCGCCGCACGGGCGGCCGCGACGAGCGGGGGCAGCCGGTCGGCCACGGCTCCGGCGCCCATCCGGGCGATGAGGGTGAGCCGGCCCGGCTCCCGAGCGGGATCGAGCCGTTCGCACAGGCCCAGCAGTTCGTCGACCGTCATGCTCGGGCCCACCTTGCAGGCCACGGGGTTGACGACCTGGGAGAGCAGGGCGACATGGGCTCCGTCCAGCCGGCGCGTCCGCTCGCCGATCCAGGGCCAGTGTGCGGAGGTGAGCACCAACCGTCCCTCCTCGTCCCGGCGGACCATGGGAAGTTCGTAGTCGAGCAGCAGCGCTTCATGGCTGGTCCAGACCGGAGCGTCGATACGCGACCGCCGGTCCGGGTCCCGCGGGTTCCGCCAGCCCAGATGCCCCATGATGTCGTTGGCCGCCTGGTAGCAGGTCAGCAGGCGTCCGGGATCGGGTTGCCTGCTGACCGGGTCGGGCTCCGGGCTGTTGACCATGTGGCCGCGGTAAACGGGAAGTTCCACGTCGCCGACCCGCTCGGTGGGGTTGGAGCGGGGCTTGCCGAACTGGCCCGCGATGCGGCCTGCGCGCACCACCGGCTTGTGTGTGATCATCTTGATCGCGCCCGCCAACAGGTCCAGCACGGCGGCCTTGCGGGCGACGTAGCCGAGCGTGCATTCCGCCGGGTCCTCGGCGCAGTCCCCCGACTGCACCACCAAGGCATCCCCCGCGGCGACCCGGGCCAGCAGGGAGCGCAGGGTACGTATGTCCTCGGGGTCGACGAGCGCTGGGCTGGCCGCCAGTTCCTCTCTCACCTGCTGAAGCCGCGACGCGTCATCCCACTCGGGCTGCTGCCTGGCCGGTTTCCATCGGATGTCGAGCAGAGCGTTCTCCAACGGTGACTCCTGAGACGAGTGGGCGTGAGCCCAGCGGACGGGCGGGTGGGGGCCGCGGTGAGGGACTTTCGCTGAGCGGAGGGCGTTCACGGGGCTTCGGTGACGCGAATCGTGACCATGGAGGGCTCGGCGCAGGGCGCGCCGGCGACCTCATCCGTACGCTCACCCGTGATCCGACCAGCCGCTCGGTGGAGACGGACGAGGCCCGGACCGGTGCGGGGACGTTGCCGGGGACAGAGAGCGTGGATAACGGTGGCGTGGGTCATGGACGCAGCACTCCCTTGAGGGATGGACGGGCCGTATCGACTTCCTCTGCCGAGCCATCGGCCGACCGTGGCGATTTCCGATCCTGTGGTGGGGACGGAGATTCCGCCAATGGCCTTCGCCGCACTTCGTCACATGACCGGTACTCCATCAGGTCGCGGACAGGTCATTGGCGCCAACATGACATATTCGAAACGAATTCTGATGGAGTCCCAGCGGATTTTCCCATTCTTCTTACGCTGTCCTATACCGCTTCTGGACTCACAGAAGAGTTGCGATCCTTTATGGCGGACGGGGCGGCACCCACGAGTAACTGGGAGCTGGAGCAACTGCTTGCGGAGGAGTCTCTCCCTGGCCGGACAGCATCCGCAGGGGCCTGCCGGCCTCCGGACGCCTGGCGTGTCTCATCGGGCGCGGCGGGATCCGCCGGGGCACTCCGGACCCTGCCGTTCTCGCCCGCGCCACGGCCCTGCCGTTCTCGCCCGCGCCACGGCCCTGCCGTTCTCGCCCGCGCCACGGCCCTGCCGTTCTCGCCCGCGCCACGGCCCTGCCGTTCTCGCTCGGGCCGTGGCGAAACGACGACGGCTACGGCGAGCAGCCGGCCTTCCTGGCGCCGTGAGTCACGGACGGGTTCTGCGGGATACGGGTTCGGTGCGGCCCTGCACGTGGGCGTTCCTCCGCTCCGGAGCCGCTGTCACCTCGATCAGCATGTGCTCGATCTCGTGCTCGCCCTCCTGGAACACGATGCTGCGCAGCATGTGCAGTTCACGGTCGCACTCGCCGGCGATCCGAAGCAGGCTGACCAGATCGCCTCGGGCACTGAAGTGCAGCAGTACCGAGCCACCGGGGGTCAGCCAGTGTGGTGCCGCTGCCAGGAAACGGCGGTGCGTGGCGTATCCCGGGTCCACGTACGCGCGCTCGTGCACATTCCGGTACGCGTAATCCACCGGCGCGAGCACGTAGTTGGAGTGCCAGAAGATCGTGTCGAAGCGCTCGTCCACGTCGAGTCCGGTGAACAGGTCGCTGTGCACGGCGCGGAGCCGGTCCCCGACGCCATGGCGCGCGGCGTTCATGGCCGTGTTCCGCACAGCAGCGGGATTGATGTCGCAGGCGACCAGCCGGTCACAGCCCGCCAGGGCGCTGGACACGGCGATGATCCCGGTGCCTGAGCCGATCTCCAGCATCGAGCCGGTGCGGGGCTTCGGCACGGAATCCGAGAGACCGAGGAGTTCCATGGAGAAGCCCGTGGTGGGCGAGTAGACCGGGGCGAAGACCTCCGGCAGCAGATCCCACGCACGGCCGTGCATCGTGAACGTCGACGGGCGGTCGTCCCTCGTGAGTGCCTCGCGGCTTCGCTCCAGGGAGCGCATGTGATCCTGGATATCCCGCACTGTCATCCCCTACGAGCTCATCGGCATACGGCCGCACCTCTGATGACGGCTGCGTTTCCCTTCTGTTTCCAACTCTCAGCCGGGCGACGGCCGTACCGGAAGGTGCCGAAGGGACACACCGGGTGGTCGGCATGGTGATGCGGCCACGGAGCAGCGCGGAAACGGGCTCACACCAAGTGTTACAGGAACATGAAGAATGCTTGGCCGTAGCCCACACTTTCGAGATGCGTACTCCCGGTGTGCGAGCATTCACAATCGGTGGCCAAGAGTCTGAAGACGGGGGGCGTCGTGGCACAGGAGACGGCCGGAATGCGGTCCGATGTACTCGCCTTACTGGAGGTGCTGGCCGACCAGGGACCGGTGGACCGTCTTGACGCGCCGGTGGATCAGGCTCGCCGGCGAGGTGCCCACGGCGCGGAACTGGAGGCGGTGGAACGCGCCCAGCGATTAGGTGTGGCCATCCACACCCAGCTGAACCGGCGCCGGCAGCGTGACACAGGCCTCTCCATTCTCGTCGACACCGCACGCGAACTGGCCGCACCCTATGGGCTGGAGGCCGTGCTCAAGGTCATCACCCGGAGGGCACGGCTGCTGCTCGGCGTCGACATGTCCTACATCAGCCTCCAGGACGAGCAAGCCGCAGCGTTCCGTGTGCGCGCTTCCGACGGCCACACCACGATGCTGAACGTCGGTCTGCAGCTTTCGGCGGGCACCGGGCTCGGCAGCGCCGTGCTGGCCAATCCCTCGCCCTTCTGGACCCCCGACTATCTCGCTGACGATCGGTTTCAGCACAGCGAGACCGTCGATGAGGTGGTCAGGGCAGAAGGTCTTCACGCCATCCTGGCGGTGCCCCTGAGCAGCTGCACACAGCCGCTCGGCGCACTGTACGTCGCCGACCGCAGGGTGCGTCATTTCACCGCGGACGAGATCTCGTTGCTGAGCTCTTTGGCGGACCTCGGCGGTGTGGTCATCGAGCGGGCACGGCATCTGGACAGCATCACCGCCGAGGTACACGACCTGCGACAGCATGTGTCCCGGAGCGAAGCCGATCTGAGGAGTGCCGGGGAACTCGGCGCCATCCACGACCGACTGATCGAGTCGGTGCTCAGGGGCGGCGATCTGCGGGCGCTGGCCCAGGAGATGAGCCGTAGACTCGATGGCGGACTGCTGATCCTCTCCGCCAACGGCACGGTTCTCGAAACGGCCGGGGACATGCCGGAGAAGGAGGAATCCGCCCTGGTGGTGGCCGCGATGGACGCCCACGCCGCGGGCGAGCCGGTACCGGTGCCACTGGACGGCGGCATGTGGGCCGTCCCGGTCTTCGCCGGCAATGAGTACCTCGGCACTCTGCTTCTCAATCCCAGCCGCCCGCTCACGGACCGGGACCAGCGGCTGCTCCGGTGCGCCGCACAAGCGGCAGCAGTCCTGCTGCTGTTGCAGAGCAGCAGGACCGCCGCGGCGGAGGGCCAGGTGCGTGACGAGCTCCTCGACGATCTGTTGGTCAGCCCGCAGCGCCCACGGCAGCAGCTCGAGAAACGCGCACGCCGATTCGGCATCGACCTGAGCGCGCCTCATGTGGTGGTGATAGCCCGC
>NZ_JBEXKU010000152.1:0-7823 GCF_040609575.1 Streptomyces sp. NPDC004647
AGCAACCTGCGCCTTGTCACGCCACCAGCGCGATCGCCTCGATGAGTCCAGTTCTGCAGTCAATGACCGAGCGTGCACAAGCGAGCAGCGCGCGGTAGCACCGCTCGGGCTTGCCCCACTGGCCGAAAGCGCGGGCGACGTCGATCCAGTAGCGGGCCTGCCGCTCGGTCGTGGGCAGGGCGGCGACGGCGACGCGGCGGGCGTGCTCAATGGCCTGCCCGGCGTCGCCGAGCAGGTGACTGATCGAGATCTGATGAAGGAGGACCTGGCTGGGCCCGAAGATGGTTCCCCGCAGCAGTTCGTCGTGACCGAGCTGACCGGCCGTGGCCTGCGCCTCGGCGATCAGTTCGTGAGCGGTGTGCCGATCGCCCTGCTTCGCCGCTGTGTACGCGGCCGTCGCGAACAAATTCCCCTGTACGGACAGCCGCTCGGTCTTGTTTGTGGTGCGGTCGGCGGCCAGCTGCTGGGCAGCGGTGACGGCGACGTCGGTGGCGCGGGCGTAGTGGCCCTGGCGGCGCCAAGCGCTGGAGATCATGCGGTGGGCCTCGGCGATGGTCAGCGCGTCGGCGCCGTCCCGCGCGGCGGTCAGCGCGCGGTCGGCGGTGACCGCCGCGAGACCGTCCTCGCCGAGCTTGATACACAGCCTCGTGGCGGTGTTGTACAGCTCCGCGGCCGCGGTCGCCGCCTGCTCGGCGTGCCCGTCGGCCCCCAGGCCCTGCGCGAGCGCGATCCGGGAGGGCAGGGCGCGGGCGAGGGCCTCATAGCGGCAGGCGCCGAAATCGCGGCGGGCGGCATCAACCGCCGCGGCGACCGTGGCGGGGGTAGGGTCCGGCCCGCGAAGGCTCTCGCTTCGCCGGTACAGCAGCAGGTCTTCCAGGCCGGACAGGCTCGGCCGTGCGGGAGAGTGCGCGGCGGCAGGGATGGGGCCGAACACCGCGTTGGTGGTGGCCCCGGCCAGGCCGGCCAGAAGATTGCGGCGTCGCACCGGGTCCTCACCCTCCTCACCAAGTGGCTCTACGCCCACCCTAGTAGTGCCGGGAGGACGCTGAGCAGCGTCTCCGGAAGGCACGGCCTGCGCGTGTCGGGGCGCGAGTCCGAGCAGGTGAGGCGGAATGTCCAGCACCTGTGCGACCCGCCGCAGCAGTACCACATCGCGCATCGGCTGCTTGCCGCGCTCCATCCGGGACAGGGAGGCGGCCGTGTAGCCGACAGCCTCGCCGAGTTCGGCCAACGTCACCTCGGCCGCGCGGCGGACCAGACGGACAACCGCCCCCGCATCGTGGCGAGCGAGGGCGTCCTGCATGGGGACTGAGCGCCAGATCGGATGTGTGCCGTCCACAGCGGGTCACCTCCTGCCGCGCTGATTGTCCCGTCAAACCGTCCGAGAGCGCGAGGAGTTGCACACCGTTTACACCCCGTGCAAACCATGTGCGCCCCAGCGACCTATCCCTCCCTCCACCGCGCTGGCCGCGGTGTCCTCGGTGCTGCAGGCAGCTCGCAACAGGCGGGCCGCCGCTTCCCACCATCACCAAAGGAGGGTGAGCGCCATGAAGGAGAAGGACAACGCTGCTTCGACCGAGGGAACAGAGTCCTCGGTCACCCACGCGACCCCGCTCAAGCGGGATGCGACCTACGACCACCGCGCCCAGCAGGCTGCCCTCGGCATCGAGCTGCACCACACCGACGGACGGACCACGCAAGCGGTCCTCCACCTCACGCCCGACCAAGTGGAGCTGTACGCCATTCAGTTCGAGCAGCTCATCGACAAGCGGCAACGCGCCCTCGAAGCCGGTCAGCCGTAAGAGCACGTACAGCCGATCCCCATGACACCTGGAGCCCCCGCCCCGCCGCATCGGCCCACGCCGCGGCTGGGGCGGGAGGCAAGACACCCCACCTCACCTCACCAACGTTTGGAGACACTGTGCACGACACCCAGCTCACCGAACTCGCCGGCCGGACCGTATTGGTTACCGGCGGGGCAGGACTGATCGGCAGCCGCATCACCGGGTACCTGCGCCGAATCGGAGCCCGGCCGATTGCGGTCTGCACGCTGGATGCTTATCCCCGGCACGTGTACCGGGACCTGTTCGGTATCGACACCAGCGACCCAGATCTCATCATCGGCAACGTCCAGGACCCGGCCCTGATGAGGAAGACGGTCGCCCAGTGCGACTACGTGATCCATGCCGCCGCCCTGGCCGACGTCGCGGCCTGCACGCGCCAGCCCATGGCAGCGATCCACGACAACATCACCGGCACCCAGGTTCTCCTTGACGCGATCGCCGCCTGCGACCGCATCCGCCGGTTCTGCTTCGTCTCCTCAGCCAGCGTCTACGGCAATGGCAACCCAGAGGACTGGGCACGCCCCCAAGACGAGTACCGCGCCATGCGTCAGCTCCTGGAATCGGTCTACGGACGGACCCCGCCTCAGTTCCACGAGCACACTCCCCTGCGGCCGATGTCCGTCTACGGCAACACCAAGGCGTGGGGCGAGGCACAGACCGCCCTCGTCCTGGACGCCGTGCACACCTCATACACCATCGTCCGGTACTTCTCGGTCTACGGCGAGCCGCAGGTGATCAAGGAGAATAGCCACTCCTGGGTGGTGGCCTGGTTCGCCACCCGAGCCGCACTCGGCCTGCCGCTGCACCTGAACGGCGGCGGCCGCCAGATCCGGGACCTAGTGCACGTCGACGACATCGCCGCCGCTACGGTGCGGGCCCTTGTCGCCCCCCGTGCCCACAACGAGACGATCAACGTCGGCAGCGGCACCCCCACCAGCATCCGGACGGTGGCCGAACTGGTCGCCGAGCAGTACCCCGGCATCCGGCTCCTGGAGACGCCCATGCCGCCCGGTGATCCTCTCGGCGGATACGCGGCCACCCACCGCATGGAAACGGTACTCGGCTGGCGACCGACGATCACGATCAAGGAGGGGGTAGCCCGCTATGCGGCCTGGCTGGGCAAAACCCGCGACGCCATCCCCGCATGGTTACGGGCCGAGAGCGACGCCGCAACGGCCTAGATGACCGGGGGCCGCCCCAGGCGGGCCATCCGGCACACCGTTGCCCACCGCATCGGGCGGCGAGGCGGGCACGGGGTGCGCAGCCCCTCAGTGAAGCCCCCGAACCATGCCCGAAGGCCCGCCATTGACCGTGCGCGGGCCAGGGTCATCACGGTCCACACCCCGAGGTAGATGGGCACAAGGAGGGCGGGAAGGTGCCGTTTCGCCAGCCATACCCGATTCCGGGCCACCATGCGGTGGAAGACCGCGTGCCGGGTAGGCGAGGTCCACGGATGCTGGAGGACCAAGTCAGGCTCATAGAGCACCTTCCAGCCCGCATCCAGGGCCCGCCACGCGAGGTCGGTCTCCTCGTGGGCGTAGAAGAACGGCTCGGGCCATCCGCCGATCTCCGCCAGCATGGCCATGGACAGCCCGTGTCCGCCGCCGAGGAACGTCGTCACCAATCCGCGGCGCATCGGGTTCTTGGCGCGCAGGCGGGGGACGTGCCGACGCTGGGTCCGGCCGCGTTCATCGGCGATGCGGAAGCTGACGATCCCCAGCCGCTCGTCCGACTCGTACAGATCCACCAACCGGGTGAAGACGTCCGGGCTGATCAACAACCCGTCGTCATCCAGGTCCACGACCACATCGACATCCCCGAACTCCCGGAGCCTGGCCAGGGCTGCGTTCCGGCCGCCCGAGACGCCCAGGTTCTCTGGCAGTTCCACCCCGGTTACCCCGTCGGGGAGGGACGGCAGCGGCGAGCCGTTGCCTACGACCACCACCCGCGCCGCAGGCGTGTCCTGCTTGGCGACAGCATCGAGCAAGTCCCGCAGTTCGCCAGGCCGGTTGCCCATGGTCAGGATGGCAACGCCAACGCGCAGGTGACGCACGGATGAACTCTCCGTTCCTCGGGACGGGTGACCGCCGATGCTAGTCGCCCCGAGGACCGGCCACCGACCACACCGAAGGGACCCTTTATGCGCACCATGCGACTCGGCGACTACATCACCGCACCCGTCAGCGGGCCGTTGGCCGATACGCCCTACACGGACCTGGAGGAGGCGGACTTGGCCGCCTTCCTCGCCTCCTGGGACGACTGGCACAGCGAAGCCCTCGCCCGGCTTCCCCAACGCATCCACCCGACCGCCACGATCCACCCCACGGCCATCATCGGCGATGACGTCATCATCGGCCCTCACGCCCGCATCTGGGAGTTCTCCACCGTTCGAGCAGGCGCCGTCCTGTGCGCCGGCGTCACGGTCGGCTTCAACTGCGAGGTGACGAAAGCGTTCGTCGCGGAGCGAGCGACACTCGGCCACCGCATCGGCATCAACCGCACCATCGTCGGGGCCGACGCCCACCTGTCCGCAAACCTGACGGTTGCCGCCATCAGCATGTGGAGCGACCACATGACCAAGCCCGAGCGGGAGATCATCATGCGCACACCAGACGGGCTCTACCGATGCGGGACATCACAGTTCGGCGGACTCATCGGCGACCGCTGCCAGACCGGAAACACCATCAGCTTCGGCCCCGGCCTCGCGATCGGGCGCAACTGCCGGATCGCCAGCGGCGTCACCCTCGCCGCCCGGACCATCCCCGAGCACAGCGTCATCACCGCCCCGCACACAGCCGACGTCCACGTCCGCCAACGGCCCGCCAAGCACCCTGGAAACGCGTAGACCCCCGGGTGCTCCGACCGGCTGGATCACGCGGCCTCTCGGTGCATCATGGACAAATCGCTGTGCCCAGCACCGCTCTTAAGCTGTGCCAGCACCGTCACCACGCTGGTGTTCAGCCAGGTCAGTGAGTTATGCGAACCACCCGAAGTGTGAAATGGGGCCGTTTACGGGGCTCCGGGCGGACCGCGTCAGCCGGCTGCCTGCCAGCGCGGGCCGTCTCCGGTACGTGCTGGCCGGTCGTGCTCCCTGCGGGCTGCTTCCAGCAGGTTTCGCCATGACGTCACCGTGGGGCGCCGGCGCAGGAGCGCGCGTCGTTCCCGGTCCGTCATGCCGCCCCACACGCCGTGCTCGATACGCTGATCGAGGGCATGGGCAAGGCACTCCGTGCGCACCGGGCAGCCGCTACAGACAGCCTTTGCCCTGTTCTGGGCTGCGCCTTCTACGAACAGCTCTTCCGGATCCGCAGCACGGCATACCGCCCGTTCGCCCCATGCGTCGTCATCACCCGCGACCACCCCGACGCCGTCCTCTCCCCGATCGGTCTGCCCCATCCCACCCTAGGACGTTGGCAGTTCGGTGACGGTACGCCAATCGGGCGGGGCATGGAACATCGATATCCAGCAGCACCCCCTACGGGTGAAGGGGCTCTTTGCGGATTCGGGGCCGGCGCATGTCGGCCGCCTGATCTTCGCGGCATCGGTGTCACCCGTCGGCTCGGCCTCCCGGGACGAGAGGGAGCGGGGCCTCGCTCGTCAGCTTGCCGATGCGCTGCCGGATCGCCCTGAACATGTCGGCGCGGTCCTTCTCCGGGTAGTCGACGCGGTCGTAGCGCAGCTGGAGCGTGGCGGAGCGGTCCGGGGACTTCAGTAGCACCAGGCCGAGGCCTTCGCCTGGTGTCAGGTCCCGGTGCCCGCGCAGTTCGAGTGGCAGTCCGTTCACGGGGTCGGTCAGCGCCTGCAGCAGCTCCGCCCGGCGCAGGCCGGTGTCGGAGAAGTGGTCCATCTCCAGGACCCAGAACTCCCCCAGCCTCGCCTCGTGCCCAGTGACGACCTGGGGAACGGCGACCGTGTGCAGGAGACCGAGGCGGCGCAGCAGCCCGCTGGGGAGCCAGGCGGCGGCGCGCCAGATGGAGTCGTAGGCGATCGGCTGGCGTTCGTCGTCCCACTGCTTTTCGTAGTCGGTCCAGGTTCCTTCGGCCAGCCAGCATGCCTCACCGCCGTTGTCCTCGACGCGCTGGGCGAGGGCGGCTTCGGCCTTCTCGAAGGCGCGGCGGGAAGGGCCCGTCAGCTGGAGGCTGGTCGGCTGTCCGAGCCGGTGGAGTTCGATGCCGCGCTCGGTGCGCGCGCAGATGCGGACTCCGTTGAGGCCGTAGATCTCGTCCCGCCCGGTGCGCATCGGCATGCGGCAGGGCAGCAGTCCGCACAGCAGGCTGTCGAGGCTCGTGTTGCTCTCCAGGTGCAGGCGCAGGCTGGCCGCGGTGGGCTGCACGTACCGGATGCCGAGCGGGTACTCGAAGAAGTGCCTCTGGGAGTTGAGGACCCAGTAGAAGATCTCGGATTCGAAGAGGAGCTGCGCGTGCTCGGCCGGCGCGGGGATGAGCGGCGTGTCCGGGGGCAGGGCGGCGACGACGTCGCACGCGAGTTGGCGGGGCGCGCCGGTGTAGAGGGCGTACGCGCGGGCGCGGCTGCTGATCTGGGATGCCGACATCGGCAAGCACCTTTCACTCGGAGATCCGTCGGCCCGCGGAACGTGAGGAAGAGGTACTGCGTGCAGTACTGGAGTGGGGGCTGGGACTGGTCGAAGACCGCGCTTCTTCGCCTCCGCCTGAACCCGAGGGGCCGAGGTTCGCGGTAGGAGCAGCAGACCAATGCCGCAGTACGCAACCGTAGCCGCGGCACTCGACTCAGAGGGGGAGTGCCACGCCGTTCGTCGGCTCGGGATGCCGGTGGAGCGGTGGCCCCGGAACGTCTGTACCGCCCCAGAGCAGTCTGGTGCGCTAACCTGGATGGGCGGGTGGTCACGCACCACTGGGTTCGGCATCCGAGCCGACCCAGAACGCCTTGTACAGCAGGCCCGGGTGACGGTGTGGGGCCGTGAAGTGGCCGGCCACGCGGTATCCCATCGACGCCACGTCGCCCTCAAGGCGGTCCTGATCGCGTTCCTCGTTGAAGACGCCGACGATCAGGCGGCCGCCGGGGGCGACCACGGCGTGCAACAGGTGCCGGACGTAGGTGCCGCGAAGACGGTGCCGCGCCGCAAGGACCAGGACGGCTTCGCCGTCCTGGCGAAGCGGTGGCGAGTCGAGCGGGCCATCTCGTGGATCATGAGAGCGCGCAGAAATGTGCGCGACTACGAACGGCTCATCTCCCACAGCGAGGCCCACATCACCTGGACCTTCACCCTCATGGTCCGCCGCCTCACCCGCCCTCCCCGACCACCGCGCACGTCGTCGCATCCCGTCGAGCCGGTCAAATCGGCCGGCAAGCCCAAGCCATCCGCATCCGCATTCGCATTCAGCAGCCACAGACGATCCGGCTGGCCCCCACCACCTTGCGCTGACCTCGATCAAACACGGGGCCAGGGAAGATCTACCCCGATGCGCCGCGCGGATTCCTCCACGGCTTTGTAAGCCACTTCTGGCCCGTTCACCGCGGCGTACTCAGCCAGGGCCAGGACGATGTTTCGGCCCTGCGCACGCAGGAGATCAGCGTCCTGGGCATTGCCGTCTGCCTCCCACTGGCGGGCCAGCAGTTCGAACTTCAGGGCTGTGTCGTAGGCGAACCCAGCGGCAGCCGCGACGGCTTCACGTGCGGTAAGGGGCATACGGTCAACCTACCTGGTAGTCGGAGCGGGCCAGGCCCGGCGCACGCAACTGACACCTCCCCGCAGACCATTAACGTCTGCCAGGTACTCGGCATCGGGTTTCGTCGCGTGCCGGAGCACCGTCTCCTTGAACGGGACGGATCCAGTCGTTCTCCCACCAAAAGCGCCGCCCATCACCGAGCGTCACAGATCACCGGTTCTGACACAGCTTCTGACCTTGTTCTTTATGGTCTGACCTGGTCACGTTCGGCGATGCTCTCGGGTCGTCTGACTGTTTTGCCCACGTCGTAGCGGGTGGCGGGGTGCCGGTT
>NZ_JBEXKU010000153.1:0-7591 GCF_040609575.1 Streptomyces sp. NPDC004647
AAGAGCCGTGTAACGGGAGACTGTTACGCACGGATTCTGTGAGAGCCGGGGGGTGTGATTCCCCCCGGCTACTCGGCAGACCGTCGTGGTGAGCGAGGAGGAAACGGCCCCGTAAGAGGCGTCAGGTGGGGATCAGGAAGACGAGCGCAAGCGAATCGTCATTGATGTGTCGTAACGAAAACAGACGACATCGAAATCGAGTTGTGTAAACGGCCCTCGGTATAAGCCTGGCGGGAGCCCGTCTATTGGCCAGGCGGTGTCCGGCATGTAGGCGACGTGAGCCTGATCTGCTGCACGGCTTCCCCCGCGGCCGTCGGCCTATGCTCCGGCCCCAGCCGCTCGATGCGGACGGTGTCAGCCTGCGGTCACGTAGAGAGCCGATAGCCACCCACCGACCGTTCGCCGGAAGGGTCGACCGCCGACGGCGCACACCCAGCCGACTCCAGCGCCAGCTCCGCCGCCTGCAGCAGGTGAGACCACTCCCACGGGCACGGGTTTTCCACGTCGTCGTCGCGGCTGGTCATCCGCCGGAGCTCGAGCAGCCCTTCCCACGCCCTGCGCACCTCGCGGGCCCGGGCCTGGGGATCCTCTGGGGTCGGCTCGTCACCGGTCCGAGCGGCGAAGCCCGGCGAGCCCGGAGGGGCCGGTCGTTGACGAGGACGGATCAGGCACTGGGTCGAGGAGACGTTCGCGCAGGTGCCGCCCCGCCGGAGTGAAATTGCAGCGGTGCGGTGGCGGGTGCCGAAACGCCCATCCGCCTGCGATCAGACCGGCCAACTGCGCGGGCGTGCCTGTCAGCAGGCCGGTCTGCGGTTCGGCGGCCTTGAGCACCTGCTGCTGCATCCGTCTGTCCTGTCACGTGGCCATTGTCCGGGCCGTGTGCCGCCACGAGCCGATGTGCTCATTCAGATGGTCGACCACCGATCCGACGCGACTTGTGCGCAATATGTACGCGAAATGTTACGGATGATGTACGCTGATGGAGGGAGGTTTCCGTGTCCGAGCCATTCGATGCCATCGACGCGTTGATCGCGGGCCAGGCCGTACTGCCGCCGCCGACCGAGCGCGAGCGGCTGCGCAAAGCCCACGGTCTGAGCCAGGAGCAAGTCGCGAAGGCCATGAAGGTGCGGCGAGCCACGCTGGTCAACTGGGAGAGCGGAAAGACCGAGCCGCGGCCACCGCAACGCGAGGTCTACGCCCACTTCCTCACCGAGCTCGCCAAGCTGTACCCGGCCAACGCCGCCGCGCCCGAGCAGGTCACGGCGCCTGAGGCGCCTGCCGCGGAGCCGGTGCCGGAGGCCTTCACCGGCCCCGCGCCGCAGCAGGCAGGCGCGGCGGCGTCGGCTGCCCCGGCCCCGGCGGTGAAGAAGGCCGCTGCCACCAGGCCGACGTCGACCTCGCGCCGCCCGGTGAAGAAGGCCGCGCCGGCCCGCATGGCCGCCACGGTGGCCGCGAACGATGCGCGGTTCACGAACGGGCCGCTGGCGGTCCTCGATGGCGACGGCACCGCGTACTGCCCCGGTGGCCTCGTGCTCGAGTGCCCGGCCAAAACCCTTCCGCAGCTGGTGGAGTGGACGCTGAGCGAGGCCCGGTTGGGAGCCGCGCGGCTGCACCGTTCGGGGAAGGACGCCGACCCGCTGATCGTGCTCACCGAAGCCGCTGCCGTGCAGCTGGGCCTGCCGGCCGAGCTGACCGACCGTCGCGGGCTGCGGCTGCCGGACGACCACCCGGTCATCAAGGAACTGGGCAGGGCGAAGTGGCAGCTCACCAGGCGGGGGTTCGGGCCCTGGCCGCGGATCTACCGCCCGGCGATAAGCGGGCAGCGTCAGTGCGTGCAACTGGCAGTCCTGCCCTGGGGGGCGCTCGATCCGCGCGACTGGGGCAAGTCGTGGGTGGCGCAGGTGGCAGGCGGCCAGGTGCCCGCAGCGGAGATCGCCCGGGTCCTGGGCACCTACGCCACCCGGGTCCTGCCCCCCCGCGGGGGCGGTGCCACCTGCGGGGTGGCGCTGATGGAGGCGCTGCGCCCGCCCACGCGCGCCGTGAAGGACGAGGCGACCGGCACGTATGTCTCCGGGCCGATGCCCGGCTCGCTCACCGCGCCGGTGGATCCGGCGCCGCCGGAGGCCCCGCCCGAGCACCCGGTTCCCTACGCCCTGTGGGGTCGCGACCGGCCGGAGGACCAGGCGCTGGATGAGGAGGCGTACGAGTGGATCCGCGACCCGGAGCTGCTCACCGATGCCGAGTGCGCACGCGCCTTCGCGGTGGGGATCGACGTGAACATGGCCTTCGCCGCGGCCGCGAACCGGCTGATCGTCGGCCTCGGTGCGCCGGTCCATGTGAAGGCACCGGTGTTCGACAAGAAATTGCCCGGCTCGTGGCGGGTGGACCTCTCGCACATCGAGCTCGATCCGCGGTTGCCGAACCCGTTCACCCCGCACGGCGACCAACCGGCGGGCCCGGCCTGGTACGCCACCCCGACCCTCGCCTACGCCCTGGAGCTGGGGGCGTCGGTGGAGCCGATCGAGGCCTGGATCCGTCCCGAGAACGGCCCGTACCTGGACCCCTGGTACGCACGGCTGCGCGACGCCTACATGCACACCATGATCGAACTCGGGGTCGCCGGGGACCTGGACGAGCCGGACTTTCTCGCCGCGATGGAGCGGCACAAGAGCGTGGATCCTGGCCTGGCCGCGGTGCTGACGGCGATCAAGGCGACGGTGAAGGGCGGTGTCGGCAAGCTGCGGGAGCGGCCGCAGGGCGCCCGCTACCGGCCGGGCGACCGGTGGTCGGCGCTGGACCGGCCGACGTGGCGCCCGGACATCCGGGCCGCGGTCATCTCCACGGCGCGGGTGAACATGCACCGCAAGATGGCCAAGTTGGCGGCCGCCGCCGATCTGTACCCGATCGCGCTGCTGTCGGACTGCGTGGTCTACCTCTCCGACGGGCCCTCGCCGGTGGACGTCCTGCCGCGCACGCCTGACGGCAGGCCGGTCCCGGGCGGGTTCCGGCTCGGGGTGTCGCCCGGGATGGTCAAGCACGAAGGCACCCAGCCGTTCCTCTGGGCGGCCGAAATGCTGGACGCGGGCCACAATCCCGCCCGCCATATCAAGGGCACCGATGCCGTCGTGGACGGAGGGGAGTGACCCGTGGGGAAGATCGGTGACGGCCTGGACAAGGCCGAGCAGCAGGTCCTCACCCGCCCGGTACCGAAGTCGACCCAGGCGCGGGTGCGGTTTCTGGTCAAGCAGCTGAAGACCACCCGGGCCGTTGCCGAGCTCCTGGGGGTCAGCCAGCGCTCGGTGGAGCGCTACCTCACCGGGCAGCGCAAGAGTCCGCCCAAGCCGATCTCCGACCGGATCGAGGGGGAGGTTCGGCGCCGTTGGCAGCCGCGCGTACGGCAACGCGCCCGCCAACAGGCCGCCACGGCCACCGGCATCACCGTAGAGACCAGGGCACAGTTCGGCTTCACCGCAGCCCCCGGCTCCACCGACGACGCCCGGCTGCGCCGCATCACCGAACACCTTCCCCCGGACTACGCGGCGCGGCTCTTCGATGCTCACGCTGCTGGTGCGACCGAGCGGCAGCTTGAAGGGATCGTCGCTGAAGGGCTGCAGGAGATGTATTTCAAGGACCGCGGCCGCCGCGCCCAGGGTCTCCTCGTCGATTTCACCGGCATCGATTACATCGAGATGGATTACTGACGACGGCCTTGCCGTCGATCTGCCCGACAACTGTGACTGAGCGCTTCAGTTGTCGGGTCAGCGGCTGAGTTGGCGAGCCTGAGAGCAACGGGCACCGTAGCGTTGGGGGAGGGGTCCCCGGATGCCCCGGGAGGCCGCGGGAGCGATGAGTGGAACACTCAACTTCAGCAAGGCAGGCTGTACCCATGCGGACGCTCTTCCGCCCAGCTCCTACGCCGGGAGCGGGCGGTCACAGCCGGGCCCTTTTCCCAGTCGCGCAGTGCGTGCCGTTCGTGATCATACTGCTCGGGCTGGGGATCGAGCTCTCGCCTGCGCACGATATCTACACCGGCCCTCTCCTCACCGCGATGCCGGCACTGGCTTCGCTGACGATGGGCCCGAAAGGCACCCTCTCGGCAGCGGCTGGAGCCCTGGCCGTCAGCCTGATCACCACCACCCTGCACCAGGCGTGGGGTGGCATGCTGATCTACAGCAACCTCCTGGGCCTCCTCGTGGTGTCCGTGGCCAGTGTCATCACGAGTAAAGCTGTACACACGCGCAGGCAGAGCGAGCTCACCCAGGTCCGCCGGGTCGCCGTGGCAGCACAAAGAGTCCTGCTGCGGCCTATACCGGCCCGGCTGGGCCCGGTGCGGGCGGCCAGCATGTACCTCGCGGCTGAGGCGGGAGCGCAGATCGGCGGCGATCTGTACGAGGCCGTACAGACCCGGTATGGGGTCCGGATGATCGTGGGGGACGTCCGCGGCAAAGGGCTGCCTGCTGTGCGTTTGGCGGCAGCCGTGCTGGGCGCCTTCCGGGAGGCCGTGCACTATGAGGACGACCTCGTGGAGGTGGTGAACCACTGCGCGGCTGCGCTGCACCGGGAGCGAGCCGCGCCGGGTGCGGTCGACCAGGACGAGAGGGAAGACCAGGCGGAGGATTTCGTCACTACGCTCGTAGCTCAGGTGCCCGACGGCTTCGAGGTCCAGGTGGTCAATCGCGGCCATCCGCCTCCGCTGCTGCTGCACCAGGGCAGGGTTCACGCCCTGATGCCCAGCTCACCACTGCCACCCCTGGGGCTGGACGACTTCATAACCTGTCCTCCCGCCAAGGCGGAGACCTATCCGCTCGCACCCGGTGACCGTCTGCTGCTGCACACCGACGGCGTAATCGAGGCACGCAATCCTGACAACGATTTCTTCGCCTTGCCCGAGGCCATGGAAGCGGTGCACACCTGCACCCCGCCGCAGTTCCTGGAACAACTGCACCAGGCATTGATCCGTCACGCCGGGGGCCACCTGGCGGACGATGCGGCGATGCTCCTCGTCGACCGGCTCGACGAAGAAGAAGCAGACAACAAGCAGTCGTCGCAGCTACTGCTTCCTGAAGTGACAGACCGAATCGATCTTCCGGCCACGTCCTGAGCGCGGTGCTTGGCGAAACCCGCCGACTGAAGCGCTCAGTCACACCCGTTGGCCTGGGCGTCGTGTCCCGTCGCATTTCAGTTGGCAGATTCGCGGTCCTTCGCGTTCGCCGTGGCCGGTTCGCATTGGATCTTGCTTCGATCGTGGGGTTTGAGCCCTACGTAGCCGGTAGATCACCTGGGAAGGCCGCTTCCGTCGAGTCTGCTACTGCCTGAGAGCTGGCATGGGCCCGCTGCGCGAGGGGCGCCCAGCCAATGCCCGAAGGACCGGCGGGCCAGTCGTGGCCAACCATCACTGAACAGAGCGGCCAACTTCGAGCGAGCACCGATCCATGACCTGCCCCTTTGCTCGAAGAGGCGGCCAACTATCGCTGAAGGTCACAATGACGTCACCCCGTCAGATCCCGTCTTGGCGCTGGTCAAAGCGTCGACGGCCCGACTCGTAGCCGCGGTCCGAGGCGTCTTTCAGCTCCCGGCGCGGGGCGGCGCATGTGAAACGGCAACCCAGTGCGGTGGTGGCGCGCCGTCGCCGGGTACGGCCGGCTCAGAGGGTGGCGCCGTCAAGCGCGGCGGTCAGCGCGTGGAGGCGGGCGCGGAGGTCGCGGATCTCGTCCAGCGACAGGCCGGTGGCGGCGGCGATCCTGCGGGGGACGCGGAGGGCCTGCTCGCGCAGAGCGGCGCCCGCGTCCGTGGACCGTGCGGTGACCGACCGCTCGTCCTCCGCGCTGCGGCGCCGCTCCACGTACCCCGCCGACTCCAGACGCTTGAGCAGCGGGGACAGCGTGCCCGAGTCCAGCCGCAGCAGCTCGCCAATCCGCTTCACCGGCAGCTCGCCGTGCTCCCACAGCACCAGCATGACCAGGTACTGCGGGTAGGTCAGGCCGAGGTCCTGCAGCGTGGACCGGTACACGCCGTTGAAGGCGCGCGTGGCGGCGTGCAGCGAGAAGCAGATCTGGTGGTCGAGGCGGAGGAAGTCTTCGTCCCGCACGGTGCTCAGCGTCTCCATACCAGAAGGGTACGGGATGGATGGTGGTGCGTCATTGAGTTGTGCACAACTGAATTGTGTGCTGTAGTTGTCCTCGGACGTTCCCACAGACGAGAGGGATGGACCTCATGGACGCTCTGTACACCGCTGTCGCCACCGCCAACGGCCGCGAGGGCCGCGCCGTCAGCTCCGACGGCCAGGTCGACCTGCCGCTCGCGCACCCGCCGGCGCTCGGCGGCAACGGCCAGGGCACGAACCCCGAGCAGCTCTTCGCCGCCGGCTACGCCGCGTGCTTCGCCAGCGCGATGGGCGTCATCGGCCGTATGGAGAACATCGACGTCAAGGACGTCTCGGTGACCGCCGAGGTCAGCATCGGCAAGGACACCGACGGCGGCTTCGGGCTCGCCGTGGTCATGCGCGTCGAGCTGCCCTCGCACCTCGAGGGCGAGGCGGGCCAGGACCTGCTGAAGAAGACGCACGCCTTCTGCCCGTACTCCAAGGCCACGAACGGCAACATCCCGGTCGACCTCGTCATCGAGTAACGCGGCCCGGTCGCAAACGCCTGGCCCGGCCGGTCCGTCGCGGACCGGCCGGGCCACGGCCATGGGCACGGATCAGGCGAACGTCTCCGCGAGCCAGCTCTGCCACGTGTCCTCGATCCGCTGAAGGTGATCATCTACACCAATTCGACAACGAGATCCGGCTGGCTGGCCACGCACACGTCGTGACCGGCCGAACGCAGCGCCCAGGCGAGCGGGATCTGGATGTGCAGGTGGGACTTGGCGGCGAAGGTCGTGAACAGGACCCGCATCAAGGACTCTCCTCTGCTTCTTCCGCCCCGAAGCGTGGCCAACGCCCCTCGCAGCCCGATCGACGACGGCCGGACGCCCGCCAGGGCGGGCGCCCGGCCGCCGCCGGGTTCCGGTCAGCCCGTCACGGCCGCGTCCTCCTTCTCCCGGTCCTGGGTGATCGTCGCGATGCGCAGCGCTGCCACCAGGTCCCGGTACAGGTCGTCGGTGACGAGCAGCTCGTCGTGCGTACCGGTGGCCCGGCACACGCCGTCCTCCATGACGACTGGTCGGCGTCCACGACGGTGGAGAGACGGTGCGCGATGGTGATCACGGCGCCCCGGGAAGCGACGCGCACGACCGCGTCGTGGATCGCGGTCTCGGTCAGACCGTCGAGCTGGGCGGTCGCTTCGTCGAGGAGCAGGATCTCCGGCTCGCCGACCATGGCCCGCGCCAGCGCGATGCGCTGCCGCTCGCCGCCGGAGATCACCGTGCCGTCAAGCGGGGTGTCGAGGCCGTTCTCCAGGGTGCGGACGCGTTCGTCGAGGCGGACGTCCCGCAGGACCGTCCACAGCGCCTCCTCGTCCGCCTCGGGGTGGGTGTAGAGCAGGTTTTGCCGCAGGGTGATGGTCTGCGGGGAAGTGTCAGTTGGGCATCGTCATCTGAGTGTCAGTGGCGCAGGCTTAGTGACCTGGTGGTTGGCACTGACGGACGGTGC
>NZ_JBEXKU010000154.1:0-7580 GCF_040609575.1 Streptomyces sp. NPDC004647
GCTGGGGGTGCCCGGGGGGGGGGGGCGGGGGGCGCCGGCGGGGGGCTCCGCGCGCGGCCCCCCCCCGCCCCTTAATCGGTCGGGGGCGCCCGGGAACCGTGCGGTTCCCGGGCCCACCTTCCGTATGCGCGTCCTCGCGCCGGGGCTCAGTCGGCAGCGGCCGTTCTGGCCCGCTCCCGCTCCGCCTCCTTCTCGGCGGCCTCCTGTGCCTCCATCTCGGCGAACACATCGATCGGCGGCGGCGCCTTGGCCAGGAAGATCCAGGTCAGGTAGACGGCGAGCAGGAACGGCGGGATGCCGAGTGCGACCTTGACCCAGCCGAGCTGCGTCGCGTCCCCCCACCAGTAGAGCGGGAAGAGGATCGCCGACTTGGCGAGCAGGATGAGTCCCCAGGCGTAGCTGGCCTTGGTGTAGGCCCGCCGTCGGCCCGGGTTGCGTTTGCGCCAGGAGAGGTTCTCCTTGAACACCGGCCCCAGGATCAGGCCCAGCAGCGGGTAGCCGACCACCGACGTGACGATGTAGGCGACGGCCAGGCCCAGGGTGTAGAGCATCCCCGGTAGGTAGAAGTTCTTCGCGTCGCCCGACATCATCGCGAAGATCGCGCCGAAGGCGACCCCGAAGACGCCGCTGAAGGCGTGCTTGAGCGTGCCCTTGCCGGCCAGCCGGGCGGCGCCGAGCAACAGGGACAGGCCGAGGGCGGCGATGGCCGAGAAGTGGATGTCGCGGTTGACGGTGTAGATCGCGACGAACACCAGGCCCGGGACGGTGGTCTCCACCATGCCCCGTACGCCGCCGAACGCCTCGAAGAGCGCGGCCTCTGTGACGGCCCGCGCCCCTTCGCCCTCGGATCCTGCGTCCTGGTCGGTCTGTTTGTCCGGAGAGGTCACCGGCTACTCCTGTCCGAGCGGTCGGAGTTCGTACTTCGGATTGAACAGCACCCGGCGGCCGTGGCTCATCGATACCCGGCCCGATGCGATGAGCTTCCGGCCGGGTTCTATCCCCACGATGGACCGCCTGCCGAGCCATACGACATCGAGTGCGGCCGAGCCGTCGAACAGCTCGGCCTCCAGCGCCGGGACACCGGCCCGCGGACGCAAGGTGACCGTCCGCAGGGTGCCGGTGACCTTCACGATCTGACGGTCGTCGCAGTCGCAGATCCGCGTGCAGCCCTCGGCCTGGGCATCCTGCTGGAGCTCGGTGGCGTGCAGCTCCTCCGGGCTGGAGGACAGCCGGTCGAGCATCCGGCGGAAACGGCCTGTCGGCTTCACGGATCGGGGAACGGCACTCATACGGGAAGCGTACCGGGACCGGGCCTCCGGGATCACTGCTCGAACCGGTATCCCATGCCGGGTTCGGTGACGAAGTGCCGCGGGTGCGAGGGGTCGGCCTCCAGCTTGCGGCGCAGCTGGGCCATGTAGACCCGCAGATAGTTGGTCTCCGTGCCGTACGACGGCCCCCAGACCTCCTGGAGCAGCTGTTTCTGGCTGACCAGCCGGCCGGTGTGGCGGACCAGCACCTCCAGCAGATGCCACTCGGTGGGGGTCAGCCGGACGTCCCGGCCGTCCCGGTTGACCTTCTTGGCCGCCAGATCGACGGTGAAGGTGCCGGTGTCGACGAGGACCGGGTCCTCCGCGGGTCCCGACGGCTCTGCCCGGCGTACGGCCGCGCGCAGCCGGGCGAGCAGCTCGTCCATGCCGAAGGGCTTGGTGACGTGGTCGTCGGCGCCCGCGTCGAGCGCCCCGACCTTCTCGTCCGATGTCCGGCGCGCGGAGAGGACCGGGATCGGCACCCTTGTCCAGCCGCGCAGCCCCCTGATCACCTCGACGCCGTCCATATCGGGCAGGCCGACGTCGAGGACGACCACATCCGGGTGGCGGGCAGCGGCCGGCTACAGCGCGGTGGCGCCGTCCGCGGCAGCGTCCACCTCGTACTTGCGCGCCTTGAGATTGATGACGAGCGCTCGGACGATCTGCGGTTCGTCCTCCACCACCAGGACTCTCCGCGGAGCGCGGCCGTCCAGCGCCTCCGCTCCGGTCCGCCGGCTCCGAGTGCTGCGCCATCGTGCTCGCCTCTCTGCAGTACGTCCTCAGCCCCGCCGTGCGGGCCGTCATGGGGCGGCCGCGGCCGGGCGGCCTGGACGGACCGGCGGGCGGCCGTGAGCGGGCCCGCGGGGCCAGCACCAGGGTCATGCCTCCGCCGGGGTGTCCGTGGCGGAGAGAGTGCCGCTCATCGCCTCGGCGAAGCCGCGGGCGACCGCGAGGCCGAGTCCGGCGCCCGCCCCGCGCGGGGCATCGCCGTAGCGCTGGAAGGTTCGAAGATACGGTCCTTCTCGAGGTCCGGGACTCCGGGGCCGCGGTCGACCACTCCCGGCGATCCGAGGTGCCCGACCGTCCGGCCTGCCAGGATGGCCGTATGGCAGAGGTACGGACCGCGCACACCGCGCAGTTGGACACCGACGTGCTCACCGCGGTCCGGGCACTCCTGGACGCCGCCTTCGTGGACGACTTCTCCGAGTCGGACTGGGACCACACCCTGGGCGGGATGCACGCCCTGGTGTGGGAGGGCAGCGAGCTGATCGGACACGGGTCGGTGGTGCAGAGGAGGCTGCTGCACGGCGGCAGGGCGCTGCGCACCGGCTATGTGGAAGGCGTCGCGGTCCGTGCCGACCGGCGCGGGCGGGGGCTCGGCGGGGCCGTGATGGAGGCACTGGAGCGGGTGCTGCGCCGGGCGTACGACCTGGGGGCGCTGTCCGCCAGCGACGACGCCGCGGGCTTCTACGCGGCCCGCGGCTGGCAGCTCTGGCAGGGCCCGACCTGTGTACTGGCCCCATCCGGCATCGTGCGCACGGAGGAGGGCGACGGGAGCACGTACGTCCTGCCCGTGGGCGTCGTACCGGACCTGACGGGCGAGCTGGTGTGCGACTGGCGGGACGGGGACGTCTGGTAGCGCGAGCGCGTGCGGCAGCGGCCCGCCCGCTGTCCGGACGGGCCGCTGCCGCATACCGGTCAGCGCCTGGCGAGCTCGCTCAGCGCGGAGCGGCGATTCAGTGCGGAATGGTGTCGATCAGATCCCGCGCACCCTGACGGAGGAGGGCCACGGCCACGGACGTACCGAGCGTGGCTGGATCGAGCGGCCCGGCCCACTCATGAGCGTCCAACACCGCCTTGCCGTCCGGGGAGAAGACCCGGGCGCGCAGCGAGAGCCGCCCGTCGCGCTCCGCCTTCGCATACCCGGCGATCGGCGAATTGCAGTGCCCCTGCAGGACGTGGAGGAACATCCGCTCCGCGGTGGTCTCCCGCCAGGCGTTGGTGTCACCGAGCCCCGAGACGGCCTCGATCGTCGCCGTGTCGTCCTCGCGGCACTGCAGCCCGAGCAGACCGGCGCCGATCGGCGGGCACATCGCCTCGACCGACAGGATCTCGGAGGTCCGGGACATCATGCCGATCCGCTCCAGCCCCGACACGGCGAGCAGCAGAGCGTCGGCATCGCCCGCATCGAGCTTCTCCAGGCGGCGGTTGGCGTTGCCGCGCATCGGCACGCACTCCAGATCCGGGTGGGTGACCGCGAGCTGGGCGGTACGCCGCACCGACGAGGTACCGATCCGCGAGCCCGCTGGGAGCTCGTCCAGCGTCAGACCGTCGGGGTGCACCACGGCGTCACGGATATCGTCGCGCTTGAGGTACGACGCGAAGACCGTGCCCGCCGGCAGCGGGCGGTCGGCAGGCACGTCCTTCATGCAGTGCACCGCCAGGTCCGCCTCGCCGGCCAGCAGGGCGGCGTCGACCTCCTTGGTGAAGGCGCCCTTTCCGCCGAGCTTCGACAGATCGCCCATCCACTTGTCGCCGGACGTCGTGACCGGCACGACCTCCGTACGGATTTCCGGGCTCAGGGCGGCAAGTTCGGCGCGTACCCGCTCGACCTGGGCCAGGGCCATCGGTGAAGAGCGGGAGACGATGCGGATCAGCTCGACGGAGGGCATGCGCAAACGATAGAGCGTCAGGTCCGCACTTCGAGACGCAGCCCGGCGTCCCAGCGCCCTGGCGTGGCGGGCAGGTTGGGCTCATCGCCTACGGGGCGGGGCAGCCGTCGGCGCGCGGCTGATGCCGCGTCGGCCCGGTGGCCTGCGGCAAAACCGTCCCCGGCCCTTCTTGGAGCCGGGCAGCCGGACGGGCCTGAGCGGGTCGTCCACGTGCCGTTCCCGAAGCGGCGCGCCTCGCCGTGGAGTTGCTCACACATGTGGGCCGGGCCCGAAGAACGGGCCCGGCCGATGTGGATGTACGGGCGCTGCTGCGCATGTGCCGGCGCTCGAAGAGCGTCGCGTCAGCGCACCTCGGTGATCTCGGGTCCGCGCGTGAGCCGGTCGACGCCGCCCGCGAAGCGCGAGCCCTCCTCGGCCTCGTCCTGCTGCACACCCTCCGGCACCATCTGCGCGTCCTCCGGCAGCTTCAGCACGATCGGGTCGCGCGGCGCCATCGGCGCGTCGCCGCGCACCACGACCGCGTCCTTGAAGACCTGCTCCAGCAGACCCGCGGCCTCCGGCTGCACAGCACCCTGGCCCGAGATGACCCCGCGCAGGAACCAGCGGGGCCCGTCGACACCGACGAAGCGCACCATCTGCACCCCGTTCGTGCCGTCCGGCAGCTGTACGGGCACCTGGGCGCGCAGCTCCCAGCCGAGCGGGCCCTGGACCTCGTCGACCACGCCGCCCTGCTGCGTGATGCCCGAGGCGATCTCCTCACGGACCTCGCCCCAGATGCCTTCCTTCCTGGGCGCGGCGAACGCCTGGAGCTGTACGGCGCTGTCCCGCAGCACGACCGTCGCGGCGACGATCGCGTCGCCGGCGACCTCGACGCGCAGCTCCATGCCCTCGACCCCGGGCACGAGAATGCCGCCGAGGTCGACCCGGCCCTCGGAGGGGTCCCGGACCTCGGAGATGTCCCACGGACCGTCGGGGCGCGGCGCGGGCGGCAGGCTCACCCTGCGCTGCCCGGTGTCCTCCATGGCGTCGTCCGACGCGGCGTCCTCCGGCTCGAACTCGTCCGAGCCCACGCCGCCGGCCGGCTCGCCGGCTGCGCCCGCAGTGCCTTTAGCGTCTGCGCTTCCCTTGCGACGACGTCCGAACACGTCACTGTCCTTCCCGGTCGGCAACGACCGCTGCGTAATCATTCGGCCCGGTGGAGTCGCCCACCGCGGCATGACCGCCTGTGGACCCGAAGCCCCCCTCGGCCCGTGCCGAGCCGGGAAGCTCCGCCACCTCGTGGAAGCGCACCTTCTCGACCTGCTGGACGACCAACTGGGCAATCCGGTCGAACCGTGCGAACTGCACGCTCTCCCGTGGGTCCAGATTGACCACGATCACCTTGATCTCTCCACGGTACCCGGCATCGACCGTCCCGGGCGCATTCACGAGGGCTACGCCGCAGCGGGCGGCGAGACCCGAGCGCGGATGCACAAAGGCCGCATACCCGTCGGGGAGCGCGATAGACACTCCGGTGGGCAGTACGGCCCGCTCGCCGGGGGCCAGCTCGGCCGCCTCCGTGGTGACGAGATCCGCGCCCGCGTCGCCCGGGTGCCCGTACGAGGGAACCGGCACGGCCGGGTCCAGCCGCCGGATCAGCACATCGACGGGATGACGGCTCACGGGTTCACCTCGAACGCACGAGCCACCTTGACCTGGTCGGGGTCGCCGAGCGCGGCCTTGATCTCCGCGGGCCGGCCGTTCTCGATGAAGTGGTCGACCTTGACCTCTATGAACAGCGCGTTCGCGCGCACCGCCACAGGCCCGTCGGGCCCGCCGATCCGGCCGACCGCGGACGAGTAGATCTTGCGCCCCCGCACCGCGGTGACCTGCGCGTCCAGGAAGAGCACGGTGTCCACCGGCACGGGACGGACGAAGTCGGTCTCCAGCCGTCCGGTCACCGCGATCACCCGCAGCAGCCAGTTCAGCGAACCGAGCGTCTCGTCCAGGGCCGTGGCCAGGACGCCGCCGTGCGCGAGACCCGGGGCACCCTGGTGAGCGGTCCTCACCGTGAACTCGGCGGTGATGCTCACGCCCTCGCCCGCGCGGGCCTCCAGATGCAGCCCGTGCGGCTGGGCAGCGCCGCAGCCGAAACACTGGTCGTAATGGGCTCCGAGGAGCTCTCCGGGCGCGGGTGCGTCGGGGTGCCGTACCGGCGGCTCGGCATCGGCCGGCGGCCTCAGCGATACAAATGGTCCACTCACGAGTGCTGACCCTACCCGCGCAGGCGGCGCGGAGGCGTTGCCGTGCCAAGCTTGTGGGCATGCAGTCCTACGAAGAACGCCTGACAGCGCCCCGCTCGTGGTGGATCATCGCGGCCCTCATCGGGGTGGCGCTGGGACTGATCATGCTGCCGCTGGGCCCGCTGCCGATGCTCGGCGGGATGATCGGCGGCGTGGCGCTGGCCGGTGCCGCGGTGAGCTCGTACGGCTCCGCGCGGATCCGGGTGGTGGCGGGCTCGCTGGTGGCCGCGGATGCGCGGATCCCGGTCGAGGCGCTCGGGGCTCCCGAGGTGCTGGACGCGGGCGAGGCGGTCGCCTGGCGTACCTACAAGGCCGATCCGCGGGCGCATCTGCTGCTGCGCAGCTACATCCCCACCGCGCTGCGGGTGGAGATCACGGACCCGGCCGACCCGACGCCGTACATCTACCTGTCGACCCGCGATCCGGAAGGGCTGGCGGCGGCGCTGACGGCCGTACGGGCCTGAGCCACGGGGGCCTGATGCCTGAGCCCGGCTGCCGCGCGGGGCCCGGCCGACGGGGTCAGCCCCCGTCGTGCCGCAGGCGGTCCTGGAGCGCTTTCGGGCTGCCGGGCTCCCCGATCTCCTCCGCCGACATGTGATGCGGCAGGGCGTCCCAGGGGACCTGGCGCTCGCGCAGATCCTTGCGGATCTTCTCCGCGACTCTTCTGGTGTCACGCCGGTTCATCACGGCCCCGACCGCCGCGCCCACCAGGAACGGGATGAGGTTGGGCAGGTTGCGCACCGTGCGCTTGAGGACCTGCTGACGCAGCTCCCGCCTCATCTGGCCGCCCAGGGCGAAATTGAGACTCGCCGGTTTGGTGACCTCGACGCCGCGCTCCTCCGACCACGAGGTGAGGTACGCGGCCGCGCGCTCCTTGAGGTTGCCGGGCGCTCGCAGGCCGTAGACCTCGTGCAGCTCGGCGATGAGTTTGATCTCCACCGAGGCGACACCGACCACCTCGGCGGCGAGCTCGGCGGGCATCGCGGGCGGCACGGGCAGCATGGCCGCGGCTCCCACCCCCGCTCCGACGGTCGCGGAGCTCTTGGTGGCCCCCGCCACCAGCTTGTCGGCGATCTGCTCCGGTCCCAGGCCCGGGAACTGCTTGCGCAGCGTCGCCAGGTCACGGACCGGAACGCGCGGGGCGTTCTCGATGATCCGGTCAACGATCAACGAGACTCCCTTGCGGGCGCCTTTGCCACCTCTCTTCATGCCACGGCCGGTGGCTGCCGCGAGCGAGGCCGCGCGGCAGCCACCGGCGCCGGCGCCCCCGGTGGGGGGGCGCCGGCCGCTGGGGGCCGGGGCGGGCCGGGCGGGGGAGC
>NZ_JBEXKU010000155.1:0-7363 GCF_040609575.1 Streptomyces sp. NPDC004647
CCGGGTGGGGGAAGACCATGGGGGTGAGGGCGTTGTGCGCCACGGCCCGGCAAGACCTGGGCCGCGGCACCCGGCCCAGCAGCACCAGGCCCACCCTCCCGCTTACCGACGCCCATACGGCCGCACAACCATCGCCAAGCCGCCCCCTCGCCGTAACCCGGCAGCACCAGGCCCGACCCTCCGGCTTACGGGCGCCCGTGCGGCCGTACGACCATCGCCGAGCCGCCCCCTCGCCGTACCTTCTCCGCCGCCGCCAGCCACCGGCCGTCCGGCAGCCGCTGGATGCCCGTCGCCGCGCCGATTTCCGGGTTTCGCTTGAAGCCGTGGCCGAGCGCTTCGAGTTCGGCGCGCAGCGGGCTGTTCCACAGGCCCGGTTCCAGCTCCGTCGTGGCCGCGTTGCGCTGGCTGGCGCGCGGCGCCGCAATCGCGTCGACCAGCGGGAGACCGCGGTCCAGATGACCCGTCATGGTCTGCAGCACCGTGGTGATGATCGTGGCCCCGCCCGGGGAGCCGAGGGCCAGCGTCGGCCTCCCCTTGTCGAGGACGATCGTCGGGGACATGGACGAGCGCGGCCGCTTGCCCGGACCGGGCAGGTTCGGGTCGTGCACGTCCGGGTTCGCGGGGGCGAAGGAGAAGTCGGTCAGCTCGTTGTTGAGCAGGAACCCACGCCCCGGCACCGTGATCCCGCTGCCGCCGGTCTGCTCGATGGTGAGGGTGTACGCGACGACGTTGCCCCACTTGTCGGCGGCCGTCAGATGCGTGGTGTTCGGGCCCTCGTACGTCGTCGGCGCCGCCTTGCCGCCGCTGTCGCAGCCGCCGCCCGGCCGCCGCGGGTCACCCGGCGCGACGGGGCTGGTGAGCACCGCGTCGTCCTTGATCAGGCAGCCCCGCGAGTCCGCGAACCGCTGCGAGAGCAGCCCCTTCGTCGGTACGTCCTCGGCGGCCGGGTCCCCGACCCAGCGCCCCCGGTCCGCGAAGGCGATCCGGCTCGCCTCGATGTAGCGGTGCAGATAGGCCTTGTCGCTCAGCTTCGAGACATCGCTGTTCTCCAGGATGTTCAGCGCCTCGGCCACCGTGGTCCCGCCGGAGGAGGAAGGCGCCATGCCGTAGACGTCGAGCCCGCGGTACGAGGTGCGGGTCGGGGCCTGCCGCTTCGTCGCGTAGGCCCGCAGGTCGGCGGCCTTCAGGTCACCGGGCCGGACCACGCGCTCGGCATCCGGGGCCACCGGGGGCTTGCGGACCGTACGGACGATGTCCCGGCCCAGCTGCCCCTCGTACACGGCGTCGGAGCCCTGCTTCCGCAGCTGGGCGTAGGTCCGCGCGAGGTCGGGGTTCTTGAAGGTCGAGCCGACCACGGGCAGCTGCCCGCCCGGCAGGAACAGCTCGGCGGAGGCCGGGAAGTCCCGGAACCGCGCCTCGTTGTCCGCGGTCTGCTGCCGGAAGGTCCGGTCGACCGTGAAGCCGTCGCGGGCGAGCCGCTCCGCGGGCCTCAGCACCTGGCCGAGTGACTTGCTGCCCCAGGCGTTCAGCGCCGCGTCCCAGGTGGCGGGAGTGCCGGGGGTGCCGACGCCCAGCCCGCTGGTGACCGCCTGGTCGAACGGCACCGGCTTGCCGTTCTCCAGGAAGAGGTCCTTGCCCGCGCTGAGCGGCGCGGTCTCGCGGCCGTCGATCGTTTTGACCTTGCGCTGCTCGGCGTCGTAGTACACCAGGTAGCCCCCGCCGCCGACACCGGCCGAGTACGGCTCGGTGACACCGAGCGCGGCTGCGGTCGCCACCGCCGCGTCCACCGCGTTCCCGCCGCGCTTGAGCACCGCGATCCCGGCCGCTGAGGCGTCCGGGTCCACGCTGGAGACGGCACCGCCGTAGCCGGCCGCGACCGGCGTCTTCGTCGGCGTCCTCGCGGGCGTCTCGGCGGCCGTGTTGGCAGGCGTAGGGGCTGCGCCGCTCCCGCCCGACGGTGTCGCCGGCGTGGCCGCGGCCATCGACACCACCGCCGTGGTGACGGCAAGCAGCGACAGATTGCGTACGGCGAGACGGCCAGGGCGGCCGGAGCGAACTGAACGGACAGGACGAACGGGGCGAGCGGGACTACGCGGCATCCAAACCTCCACTGGGCAACCTGCACGGCAGCCTAACTTCGCCACACGGACCACGTCAGCAACGTCACCGGCTCGAGCACCGATATCCGCCACCGCTACGATCCCCGGCCATGAGCGAAGACGTGCGCAACATCGTCCTCGGAGTGATCGCCACCGGAGTCGCCGCGGCGATCGGCTGGTTCGCCCGTACGTATCTGTGGCGACGCGGGCTCCTCCGCAAGCAGCGCTTCCTCGGGCTGCCCGCCAACTCCGAGTGCCTGCTCGTGGTCAACCGCCACGTGGGCGGTGGCGACTGGAGCGTCGCCCGGCGCGATGTGTTCGCGCTGCTCGAGCTCTCCGCACTCATCAAGGACTGCGGCGCGCATGCGCAGGTCATAGCCCACGACTCGGCCCAGCAGGGCTTCGGTGAGCGCACCGAGTTCTGCATCGGGGGTCCCAAGTCGAACCAGCGGATGGCGGCCCATCTGCAGTCTCTGCTGCCCGGGATCAGGGTCAACATGGACGACGAGCCGGGACCCGACCGCGGCGCCTTCCAGGTGGGCAGCGAGCGCTACCGGATGCAGCAGGGGACGGTCGAGCACGTCCTGCTGGCCCGGCTGACGGCCGGACAGGACGCCCGGCCGGTCTTCCTCGCCTGCGGTCAGCACTCCAACGCCAACCACGCCGCCGCCCGTTACCTCGCCCGCCACCACGCCAAGCTGACCCGCAAGCACGGCAACAACTCCTTCTGCCTGCTGCTGAAGGTGGTCAACTCGCAGGCGTACGGGCCCGATGTCGTCGAGCTGGTCGCCGATGTCACCCGCGCGGCCACCGCCCCGGCACCGGCGGCGCCCCGGAACTCCCACCGCGCCGGCACATGAGTGGCAGGGCCGAGGCCCGCACATGAGCGGCAGACCGTGAACGAGAGGGCCATGAACCGGCCATGAATCCCGAGCAACTCCTGGACCGGGCCCGGCGCCTGGCCGCCACCGGGGGCCGCCGCCTCCTCGGCATCGCCGGGCCGCCCGGCGCCGGCAAGAGCACCCTGGCCGAGTATCTCGTCGAGGAGCTCGCCGGTGACGCCGTGCTGGTCCCGATGGACGGCTTCCACCTCGCCGACGCCGAGCTGCGCCGTCTCGGCCGCACCGACCGCAAAGGCGCCCCCGACACCTTCGACGCCGCGGGCTACACCGCGCTGCTCTCCCGGCTGCGGCACCCCGAACCGGACACCGTCGTCTACGCCCCGGCCTTCGACCGAGGCCTGGAACAGCCGGTCGCCGGCAGCATCCCGGTGGCGCCCGACGTCCCGCTGGTGGTGACCGAGGGCAACTATCTCCTTCTCGACGCGGCACCGTGGACACGGGTGCGCGCCCTGCTCGACGAGGCCTGGTACGTCGAGCTCGACAGCGAGGAGCGGGTACGCCGGCTCATCGAGCGCCACGAGGAGTTCGGCAAACCGCGCCCGCATGCCGAGCGTTTCGTCCACGAGTCGGATGAAGCCAACGCCCGTCTGGTGGAGGCCTGTCGGGGCCGCGCCGACCTCGTCGTCACCTTCGAGCAGGGCACCGCTCCGGGGTCCGCAGCTCCCTGACATCGGCGTCAACAATCGTTACTCACGCGTAACTTGCCGCGCTATTACCCTCGGTAAAGCCTTGCGGTTACCTTCGGGTCACTTAGCACGTGCTGACGATACTGTCAGCACCGATATCAGGAGCCGACCCATGGGAACCCCCCGCAAGGCCTTGCGCACCTCCGCAGTCGGCGCGGTCTCGGCAGCCGTACTCGCCGGCACCTCGCTCGGTCTGGCCCCCGCCGCCCAGGCCGCCCCGGCCGCCCCGGCCGCCCCGGCCGCCCCGGCCGCCCCGCCACAGGCTCCTGCACAGCAGCAGTCCGCACTGACAGGGACCCCGGATGTCAGATTCGTGGACATCGCGGGCGACGGCGGTACGGTCCTCAAGGCCAATGTGGTCACCCCGGCCGGAGCCGACAGCAAACACCGCCATCCCGTCATCGTGCTGCCCACCAGCTGGGGCCTCCCGCAGATCGAGTACCTGGCCCAGGCGAAGAAGCTCGCCGAGTCCGGCTACGTGGTGGTGAGTTACAACGTCCGGGGCTTCTGGCAGTCCGGCGGCTTCATCGAGGTGGGCGGTCCTCCGGACGTCGCCGACGTCTCCAAGGTCATCGACTGGACCCTGGCCAACACCCCGTCGGATCCCCAGCGGATCGGCATGGCCGGTATGTCGTACGGCGCCGGCATCTGTCTGCTCGCGGCCGGCTTCGACAAACGCATCAAGGCCGTGGTCTCGATGAGCGGGTGGGCGAGCCTCACCAACTCCATCTACAGCGGCCGCACCCAGCATCTCCAGGCGAGCGCGCTTCTCTCCGGTATCGGCCATGCCACCGGCCGGCCCAGCCCCGAATTCCAGCGTGTGACCAAGGACTTCCTCGGCTCCGACCTCGACAAGGAGGACGAGTTCGTCGCCTGGGGGGACAAGCGGTCCCCCGCCACGTACATCGACAAAATCAACGCCAACGGCGCGGCGATCATGCTGGGCAACGCGTGGGGCGACACGATCTTCCCGCCCAACCAGTACGCGGACTTCTACGAGAAGCTGACCGGCCCCAAGCGTCTGGAGTTCCGGCCCGGGGACCACGCCACCGCCGAGGGCACCGGGCTGCTGGGCCTGCCGAACGACACCTGGTCAGGCGCCCAGCGCTGGTTCGACCACTACCTCAAGGGCGAGGACAACGGCGTCGAGCGCGAACGCCCCGTCCAGCTCAAGTCCCGCTCCACCGACGCCTACGAGGGCTACCCCAGCTGGAAGGCCGTACCGTCGGCGACCCGCCGCATCCCCCTCGACGGCTCCAAGAAGATCTTCGCGAACATCGACTCCGGCGCGAACGGCGGCCTCGTCATCCTGTCGAGCGTTCTCGACCAGTTCTTCAGGCTCCCGCCGATCGCCTCGGTCCCGCTGCTCCCCCGCTCCTTCGCCGCCGTCTGGCAGTCCGAGAAGTACGGCACCGAGCAGCGCATCCGCGGCACCGCCAAACTGCACACCACGGTCACCAGCACCGATGAGAGCGGCACCGGCATCGCCTACCTCTACGATGTGGGCCCGCTCGGCATCGGCAAGCTGGTCACCAACGCGCCCTTCACCTTCCACGACCGGCCCGCGGGCCGGCCCTTCGGCGTCGACCTGGAGCTGTTCTCGACGGCGTACGACGTCCCGGCCGGGCACCGGCTCGCGCTGGTCGTCGACACCGTCGACCCGCTCTACATCGAGCACAACCCGAACTGGGCGAGGCTCACCTTCTCCTCCCCCGCCGAGGACCCCTCGTATCTCGATGTGCCGCTGCGCGAGGGAAACTGACCGACCGGCTACGGCGGTCTGCTGCCGGATTGAAGCCGAGGGCGGCGGACGTCATCTTGCAGTGCGGACGTCATCTTGCAGTGCGGGCGGTGTGTGCAGTGCGGGCAGTGTGTGCAGTGTGTGCAGTGCGTGCGGCGGCGGTGAGTGGGCGGCGGTGCGCACGGCGGTTGCGCATCAGGTCCCCGCTCCCCGCTCAGTGCTTGAGGATCTTGGACGGGAAGTCCTTGGCACGGTCGCTCACCGGCGTGGTGCAGAACACCTCGGCGGTGCGGTCCTCCACGTCCGGCCGTCCGCCATGAAGGCGATGGGGCACTTCATGGTCGACACGCACCGATACGGCAATAGCCGTACTTACAGGTCGGAGCAGGTGAAGCCGTGGATGGCGGGCGGCACTCAGCCCTCGGAAGCCTCCGCGTAGACCTGGGACAGCTCGGGCGCCCCGCTGACCGCCCAGTCGATTCCCGCCTCCACCACATTGATCTCCCGGCCGGAGGGAAGCTTCACCACCGGCTGACCGTTCGGCCACACCTGCCAGGCGGCCCCCGACACCGTACGGACGATCACCGTCCCCAGATACAGACCCGCGTCATTGCCGAGCCAGGGCAGTTCCTCGGGGTCGTCGCGCCAGCGCGGCAGCAGCTGGTCGAGTGCCTCCAAGGACCGTGCGGAGTCATCGAGTTCGAGCCCGACCGCAGCGGCCCGGCTGCGCAGCAGTTCGCACTCGGAGAGGAGCTCGGCCACCCCTTCGGGGTCGTTCTCGGACGTGCCCATCACGGCGACGCCCCGCGCAGCGCCGTGTCGCTTGCGCCAGTTGTCCAAGAAAGGGATGTTCATACCGTTCAGGGTCGCACCCGGAACCCCGTCCGCACCACAGGGCGCGCTAGGGGCCTGTACGGAGTCGTGATCACGGGAAGGGGCGGAGGCAGCAGCGGCAGGAATGTTCCGGCGGGTCGCCTCGTTCAATCTGGGCCCGTCCACGTCGCTATCCCTGGAGCATCGTGCCCGAAACCATGCCCGTCACCTCCACCGCTGTCCCGGTACTCCCGGCCTTGAGTGTGCAGGCCGAGCGTCTGATCGAGCTGGGGGTGCACGAGATCGCCGGGCTGCCCGCCGCCGAGCTGCGTGCCTTCGCCAAGGTCGCCGAGGTTCCTGCGGCCGGCGATGCCGCCCTGCTCGCTGTTCGCCCCGACCAAGCCCCTGCCTCCGCCCTGGCGCCGCTGCTCCGCCGTGACGGCAAGCCGGGCTTCGTCGTCACCGACATGCCCGACGTCGACCACTTCGCCCCGCTCGAAACGGTCGCGCTGCCCGACGCCCCCCTCTACCTCGTAACCGACCTCGATCGTGGCGACCACATGGCCAACTGGAGCCCGGAGGAGGCGCTGCCCGCCCTCACCAAGGAGGACCGCACCCCGCTGCTGCTCACCGAGGGCATCCACTGGGTGCTCCAGCAGCCGGCGATCCTGGAGCGCAACCGCTGCTTCATGACCATCGGTTCCCGGCTGCGCAAGGCGAACGGCGCCCTGGACGCCCGTACCCCGGCGATCTGGATCAGCAACGGCACGGGGCGGGACGGCCGCGAGCGGCGCAATGCCCCGAAGGTCGGCTGGTGCTGGTGGGGCAACCGCCACACCTGGCTTGGCTTCGCCTCCACAACGGGCCGCCGGGTCCAGGACCTGTAAGGAGTCGTGATCAGGCGGGGTGGATGCTGCGGAGCCAGATGATCGAGCCGCGCAGCTGAAGCCCCGCCAGGTAGCTGTCCGGTGTCTTGTCGTAGCGGGTGGCCAGGCCACGCCACGCCTTGATTTTGTCGATGGCTCGCTCGATGAGCAAGCCGCAGTGCTGTCATACGTGCGGTTCGACGTCATCGTCTTGGTTTCCTTCCTCGCTTCGGATTATCGTCGCCTGCTGGTGGTC
>NZ_JBEXKU010000156.1:0-7321 GCF_040609575.1 Streptomyces sp. NPDC004647
CTTGTGGACGGGGTTGAGAACTGACCGTTGACCGCTTCAGTGCCTTGGCCCCGACGGCGGTGGCGACCTAGCACAGTTCCTTGTCGTTGCTGCCTCAACGAAGTCTGCTCTTGCTGTTGATGCTGGTGATGTTCGTTGCCTCCTCCAAGGCTTCCTGCAGCCGTTCGTTGCGAAGGGCAAGGTGCTGGACCTGTGCAGAGGCGAGGGCGAGTTGAGTGGTCAGGTCTCGGTTGCGTCGGCGGAGCTTGGCATTGCGAGCGACGAGTCTGTCGTGCTCGCTCGGGCCGGATCGGGGGGCAGTGGGGGCAGATCGGTGATCACTGATCTCGCGGGCGATGTCGGGGTAGCGGCGGCGAAAGGTGGTGTTGGTGAGGTCCAGCCGGCGGGCCAGCATGAGGACGCTGGGCCTGGTGTTGGTCTCGCGGCAGTTGTCCAGCACCTCCTGGAGGTGCTTGCGGACCAGGGCCTCGGGCAGGTCGGGGACTCGGCGGGTCATGCCGGGACGGCCTCCTGCCTGTTGGCCGTCAGGAACTCCACGACCTCGGCCCGCCGGTTCTGGATCTGCTGCCGCAGGCGGGGAGCCAGCGTCGGCCGGGAGGCGAGTCGTTTGTCGATGCGGGCGATCTCGCGTTGCCAGGCGGCAACGTTCTTGGGGGTGAGGGTGACGTTTCGGCAGGCCAAGGGCAGGCAGCCGCCGTGGGAGGGAAGTCCCTCGCTGTTGCCGCGCCGAGCCTTCTCGCAGAGGGCTTTGGCCGGGTCGTTGACGCAGGTGATGTATTCGCCGGGATAGATCGCCGGGTCGTTCCGTTTCATGATCCTTTTGAGTCGGTGCTTGTCCAGGGCGATCTGGCCCTGGAACTGCGCGCGCTCGCCGAAGTCCTTCAGCCGTCGGGCTGCTTCTTCGGCGGACGGGCCGGCGAGGTCGAGATGCTGGTGGGCTTCGATCATTTCCATGTAGACCTCGCCGCGGGCGATGGCCTGCTCACTCTCGACCTCGGCCCGGAACCCGGAGTCGCTGGTGCCTGCATATCCTTCGAACATTTGGATTGATTGATGCCGATATTGCAGGGCCCCGGCGATGACTCCGCCTGGGCGCCGGGCGATAAACCAGGCCAGGGTCCGCCGGAAGTGGCCGGTCTTGAGCCTGATCGGTTTTCCGGGGCCAGCGGCGATGGTGTCGGCGCGTTTGTGATCAGCGCAGAGTCGGTTCACGAACACAGCGAACTCGTTGAGATGGGCGTTGGTCGACCGGCTGAGCAACACCTCATTGGCGCATGTGCGGCCCCCGAAGCCGTGCGGAAGACGTCCGAATAGATACTTCTGGGCCTCTGGCTGGAGCCGTTCCAGGATCTTGACTGCGCGGGCAACGGCTTCATGGACGACCCATGTTGCCTGGACGCCGGCAACATCCTCTTCTCCTTTGAAGGCCAGGCTGTTGAGCTTCCAGCGATAGGGACGGCCGTCTGCGTCACACTTGGTCTCCAGGCAGTCCCGCTTGATGTGCTTGGCCTCGCTGTCCCGCATGCCGCTGAGGAAGGCGATCACGATGTAGCAGGCGGCCTGCAGGTGGCGAGCGAGGCGGGCCAGGCTGTTGGCCGTCGTGCTGTCAGTCGTGATCGACGCGATCCACGGCTTGCCGTCCAGCCGTCCTCTGACGTCCTCGACGAATGCGCTGTCGACGACCCCGACGGCTGCCGCCGCGGCATCGATCATCTGACGGTGCGGTGAGAGGGAGCCGTGGTAGCAGTCGAGGATGCCGCCAAGGTGGGTGAGACTCGGCTGGCCCTGGTAGCCGGGCAGCGGGCGTCCGGCGGCGACGTACTCATCGAGCAGTTTCGTCAGCCGTGTTTCGACATGTGTGTTAGCCGAGCCTCGGGCCGGCCGGGGAACTCGGGCCTCGTGCCACCGGCGGTCGGCGTCAAGGATGTCGGGGGCGAAGTCGTCGATGAACCGCAGGGCCCAGCCCAGCAACGGGCCGAGGACCTCCTCGGGGAGCCGAGCTGTATCGTTCTCTCGGCGCCTGGCCGACCTGGACTCGCCCCACCCGTCCAGGTTGAGCGGGTCAAAGCGGAGTGCGTCCTCGCCAAGGTGCCGACGCCAACGCCAGAGCCGTCGTAGGTGTGCCCGGGACCGCTCGCGTTGGGACTGGCTGTTCGGGAAACGGGCCAGTAGGTGCTTGCGGTAGTCGTCGAGATCCCGGGACGAGAGCTCCGACAGTTCGTTCCGATGCGGTGGCCATCGGCGGTCGAGCCACTTCAGGAACCTCTTGATCTCGGTGAAGGCGGTGCGGACGGTCGCAATCCCTGGGCTCTCCTCGCCGTCCGGCGCCTCCAAGGACAGCAGTGCGTAAAAGAGTCGCTTCGCGGACGGGCGGAATCGCTGCGGCAGGGTGGGGAAGTTGAGGATCAGGGATGCCTCGTGGGCTTTGCGCTGGGCGGGAGTCAGCCTCCAGATGTCGTGGCTGTAGCGGGAGGTGTCCTCCAGGCGGATTCCGGTCCGTAACTCGCGGCCGTGCAGGACGTACGGGTCTTTGAGCGTGACGGCCGTGGGGTTGGCGGCGAAGGTGGCGATGCTCATGGCTGTTCCCAGGGGGCTTCGACCAGGTCGAGGAGGGCGTCGGGCAGGGGCTGCTGGCGTACTTTGTCGACTTCTGCCGGGGTGAACTTGGCGAGGATGTCGCGCCGGACGGCGACCCAGGCGGGGCCGTAGCGCTTCCACCAGGCGTCTTCGCTCATGCGCTCGCGCATCGTGCCCAACGCGTCCAACAGCGCGAGGAGTTTCGGCAGGTGAGTCCGGGTGACCAGGCAGTTTCCGCAGTGGAAGCAGGCCAGAAAGGAATCGCCGCAGGGGGCTCCGGTCTCAGGGTGGTGGTCGTAGTCCTCGCAGGCCGTCCAGGCGGTGTCGAGTTCGCCCTGGGCGAGCTGGCGGGCGGTCTCCTCGGGGAGGCCCGCGTTCGTGAACTGCTTCGGTGACTCGGCATCCGGGATCACGGTGGGTTCACCGCGGCGGCCGACGGCGGCCTCGTGTGCGTCCCGGGCCGCTTGTTCGGCGTCTGCCAGGGCTTCCGTGATCACTTCCTCGGCCCACTCGCGGGTGGCCTCATCCGGTTTGAGGTAGTTCGCGAAGAGGACCTGGGCCGTGTTGCTCTTCGCGGACGAGGGCAGGTGACCGCCGAGCTGCCTGGTGCGGCGGGCATCGACGCCGGTCTTGATCTGGTTGAAGGTCACCTTGAGCGGTGGCGCGGTGGTGGAGGCCGGCTTCCCGTCCGATGCATCGTTCGGTTCCCCGGCCCGGTCCTTCTTGACCTTTGCGGCGGGCGGCGGGTCCGCGAGGACGGGCTGGGGCCGGGTGGCCGCCCACGTTGACATCCCGATGCCGCTGCGGTCGTTGAGCCTGGTGTCGAAGGGTGCGAAGTGCTCGTCGCGTCCTTCGTCTCCCTTCTTGGAGCCGTTGCGCCAGAAACAGAAGGCCGTGGACGAGCCGCAGATCTCACGGCTGCGGGCTGTCAGCTCCAGGAGAAGCAGATAGAGCCCGCCGGGGGTGTGCAGTTCACGCTGTCTTGGGCCGATCTCCCAGGTCGCCGTCTCGAACCACTTCTTGGTCCCGCGTCGCCGCTTGACGACGACGAGTTCAACCGCGCGGTCCTCAAGGATCCGATGCTTTGCGGGAAGCTCCTTGAGGGTCTCCCCGTTACGTTCGGTGACCAGGGCCAGTAAGGCCATCAGCGGAGCCAGATCACGCCAGGTCAGGAACAGGTGGGAGGCAAGCTCGACCCGCCGGCGAAGGTGATCGAGAGAGAACTCGAGCTGGGGGACCTCACCGGTGGCTGCCATGGCGGCCAGAGTCTCGGCCAGCTCTCGGCGGTGAGGATCCACCTGCCCGGGAGCTTCGGTGTACTGACGCACGAGCTGTTCGCCGGCGCGGATGCGGCGGACGATGCGGGCTGTGTCTGCCCGCGCGGCTGCGGTCAGCCGGTCGAGTTCACCGTTCGAGTACCCGCCGACCGCATATCTGGGCTTCGGCAGGCGTCGGTTGAAGGCGTCCCGGGCGTCGGCAGGCAGCTGGTCTTTCAGACGGTCGGCCGCGAACTGGAGACGCATCTCGAGCATGTCGCCGTATCTCGTGGCAGGTGCTGACTCGGGGCGCGTGTGAAAGGCATCAACATGGGCGCGGGTGAGTTGCTCCGGGACGGCCGGCATCGGCTCCGTCTTCGCGAGGAAGCGGGCCCATCTGCCCATGACCTGCCAGCTCTCATTCGCGCCCGAGAGTGTGCGGATGTCGCCGCTGGGGCCGATCCGCAGAGCCAGGGCCTCGGCCAGCAGAGGATGCCAGCCGAGCACCGGCAGCGTGCCGACGTCATAGCTGGCGCGACGGTCGTCATCACCGTGGAAGTCGACCACTAGGCCGCCCGACGGTCCTTCGCGGACCGGCGGGGGCGCCTCGTAGCCATCCGGCGGCAGGCTGGATGGGCGGCCCGGGCCGGTGCTGCCGCGGCCCCGGCGCGTCATGCCCTCACCTCCGCTTGCTCAGGCAGGTCAGCGGGCGGCTTCTCCTCCCCGAGCACTTCAACCGGGGTGTCACGGGGGTCCTCCCAGGTGTCGGGGACGAGGGCCATGCGGGTCTCCATCTCCAGTTCCTGCAAGGCGTGCAGATAGATCAAGGTCGACAGCTGGGAAGCGTGTCCGAGTCTGCAGCGGACCCAGTCCATGGGATCGCCGAAGATCCGCTGGTAGTGCAACCGCTGGGCCGGGTTCATGTCGCCGAGGGCGGCGATGTGCCCGCGCTGGAGCTGTTCGAGGGTGATGACCGCGAACGTGTGCCGCAGCAGGTGGGCGTGCGCGTAGAGGTCCAGGCCCTGCTCTTCGCACCGACGGTTGGCGTCGGTGAACATGTCCTTCCAGGTCGACAAGGACAGCGGCATCCCGCTCTCGCCGAGCCAGAACATCGCGGGCTCCAGCCCCTGTTCGGTGTCGATCAGCAGCCGTTGACGCTCGCGCGGATCCAAGAGCCGGACGTCGACCTTCTCGCCGCGGTTGATGCCACTCGAGTACTGAGCAAGGTGTGGCCTGTCCGGATCGAAGATCACGATGGGCCGCCGGATCTTGCGGTAGCGACCCGCATCTCGGGCCTCCTCGATGACCCATCGCCGATCCTCGGCCGCGTAGGCGGTCAGGTCGCGGCGGACCGAGGCCGGCTCGTAGACCCAGCGGGCCGAGTTGCGCTTCGCGATCGCCGCAGGCAGCCAGGACTTGCTGTAGCCCGCCGGGCCCGGTCCGGTCGGCACTTCCGTGATGAGGCGGCTGGCCTGCTCTTCCAGTCGCAGGCCGGTGCGGACCGTGGAGTCGGTGAAGGTTCCGTTGCGCGGGGCCCATCGGCTGCGGAAGTTGTCCCGGGGCAGGCCCTCGCGGTCGTAGCCGAGGACACCGACGTCCCTCCATCGGCGGTAGGACGGTGCGGGCAGCCACTCGATGACCTCGCCGCCCTCGTCGTGGGCGTAGGTCGCCGGCACCGTCTCCACGGTGCTGTCCAGCTTCGGCCGTCGCCTGCCCTTCTTCTGCTCGTTCGTTCCGTCGCGGCGTGGCCGCTGGGGGATCGGCACCTCCGGCACCCACGACTTGCGCTTTGCGTAGACGTAGAACTGCTGGAGGTGGGAGACCTCTTGGCTCCACGTGTCGCCGTCGACGCGCGGGCCGCGTGGATCACGACGCCGCCAGTAGTGGTAGGCCGTGTGATCGGCCTCGTTCGCGTCCCTCCAGTCCTTCCCGCCCCGGCTCCGGTGCAGGAAGTTCAACTTCCGACAGAGGGCCGACGCGCGGTTGAGCTGGCTGTTCAGCGGGCCTTCCATCAGGTTCACCTGATGGAAGTACGAATTCAGGTCCGTGTCGTAGACGAAGCACGGCGACAACAGGTACGGCGTCCCGTCGGGAAGGCCCAGGTCATCCAGCCAAAGCTCCCACTCGTCCGGGGAAATCCGCAGGTGCCAGGGCTGCGGCTCAGGCTGCGGCAGGTCCCGCGAGCTGTAGTGGACGGTCCACACGTTCGTTGGTGACACGGCCGGACGCTAGCCCACCCGTGACCGCGCCTGCGCAGCGACCGCCGCGCCGCGAGGAAGGCCCCTCCCGGCTGGGAGGGGCCTTCGAAGACTATGACTGTGCTGCTCAGCCCTTAGAGGATCTTGAGCTGCTGGGGCTCGGCGCCCGGCTTCTCAACTACGGAAACAGAGCCCCCTGCGTTCCAGACTTCTTCCAGGTAGGCGTAGACCTGGATCGCCCGGATCATCGAGTCAGTCTTGCTGTAGCCGGTTAGTTCGACGATCCGCTCGAGGGCTTGTGCCGCACGGGGAGGAAGGTTCGCGGTCACCCGGTCGACCAGATGGGACTTCCCAGTGCCTGCCTTCCTCTTCGTCGCTTCGATGGTGTCCGGCATCGGGGTGCCTCCTCGATCTGCAGGTTTCAGATGGGGAGCCGAGCACGCGGCAGGCCAAGGCGCGGAACGACACGCCCCGCCGTAACGGCTCCCCCCAGACGAGCCTGTACTCATCTGTTCCACGAAATCCCCAATAGCGTACGCCACTCAGCGTCTGAACGAAACCTAGAAACGCGATCTGTACGCAAATCGCACGCATGGTGTACGCTGTCGATGGAACTGCATGCCCACGAGGCACAAGGCATCTGGCATATGCAGTCCAGGGCTCACCGCGGAAGGAGACCTGGGTGTCGAAGAAGGAGGGCCACAAGCCCAAGCGTTCCGACAAGTCAAAGGAGCCGACGGCCTCCAAACCGTTGCGGAGTGGCGATCCGCAACTGCCGGTCTTCGTCCTCGGGGACCCTGAGCAGGCCCAGGCCGGAGACCCGAAGCGGGCCGAACCCGGGGAGCCGCGACAGGCGTCGTACCCGGAGATCGCGGCGCCACTCAAGACCAAAATCAAGCTGAAGGCCAGCCCTGACGGAGACATCGCGATCACCGTCGAATCACACGCCCTGTCTCCCACGAGCATCGTCGCGACGTGGGTGCTGTTGGTCGTGGGCGGCATCTGGGGCGGCTGGAATGTCTACCGCATGCTCCATGGAATAGGGCCCGCCTGGCTCCCGCCAGCGGGCGCACTCGCGGCCACGGTGGCCATCATCGGAGGCGGATGGCGAGCCGTGCGCAGGGGTCTCGCCATGCTCCGCCACACCCTCACCAAGCACGCCGAGCAGTCCGACGAAGGCCAGTAGCAGTACCCGTGACCGAGCCCTGAGCAACCTGCGCCTTGTCACGCCACCAGCGCGATCGCCTCGATGAGTCCAGTTCTGCAGTCAATGACCGAGCGTGCACAAGC
>NZ_JBEXKU010000157.1:0-7244 GCF_040609575.1 Streptomyces sp. NPDC004647
CGGGGGCGGGGACGGGGGCGGGGGCGGGGGCGGGGGCGGGCGGGTGAGTGTGGAGTCGATCTTGCGCCGGGCACAGCGCGGTGGCAGTGTCTGCAGCTGATCACACCGGGACCGGAGGGCCAAGGCCGTGAGTGGCGCGCGGAGTTCGACCGGGCCGGCCCGGGTTCCGGTGCGGGTCGCGAGAATTGCGCGGGTCCGTGGACCGGAAGGCCGGGTCACGCGGCTCAGCGCCCCGGCCGCAACAGGGTGTGGACGGCAGGGTGAACGGAACGGGGCGTCGAGGGAAGTGGAGTTGACCGCGTATTCGGGTGTGCGGCATCTCGCCCCGGTAGCAACGGGACGACACTGCGGACAGACGGCAGCATGAGCAACGGGAGGTTCCATATGGCGCAGGGATCCGGAAGAGACGTCGGGCGGCGGGCCGTACTGCACGGCGGCGCCGCGGCGTCCGCGGCGCTGGCTCTGCCGACGCTGTCCGGGGCGGCGCCCGCGCAGGCGCTGGCGGGGCGGCCGAAGGCGCGCTGGGGCGTACAGGCGGGGGATGTGACGAGCTCGTCGGGGCTGGTGTGGGTGCGCTCCGACCGTCCGGCCCGGATGATCGTCGAGACGTCCGCGACCGAGTCGTTCCGCAAGGTCAGGCGGAGCCTGGGCCCGGTCGTCGGCCCGGGCACGGACTTCACGGGGACCACCGCGCTGCACGGCCTCCCGCCGGGCGAGCAGGTGCACTACCGCGTGGTGCTCGCCGATCCGGACGATCCCCGGCGCACCGGTGAGCCGGTGTACGGCACTTTCCGTACGGCGCCGGTGCGGCGGAGCGACGGTGTGCGGTTCCTGTGGTCGGGCGATCTCGCGGGTCAGGGCTGGGGCATCAACCCGGACCGGGGCGGCTACCCGATTTTCGAGGAGATGCGCCGGCGGAACCCCGACTTCTTTCTGTGCAGCGGTGACAACGTCTACGCCGACGGTCCGATCGCGCCGAGCGTCACGCTTCCGGACGGCCGGATCTGGCGGAATGTCACCACGGAGGAGAAGTCGAAGGTCGCCGAGTCCCTCGCGGAGTTCCGCGGAAACTTCCGGTACAACCTGCTCGACGAGCAGCTGCGACGCTTCAACGCACAGGTGCCGGGCATCGTGCAGTGGGACGACCACGAGGTGCTCAACAACTGGTACCCGGGCGAGATCCTCGAGGACCCGCGCTACTCCGAGAAGAGGGTGGACGTGCTCGCGGCACGCGCCTGGCGGGCGTTCAGCGAGTACTACCCGGTCTCGACACTGCGCCCGAACGGCGACGGCCGGGTCCACCGGGTGGTGCGGCACGGTCCGCTGCTGGATGTCTTCGTCCTGGACATGAGGACGTATCGGAACGCCAACTCGCCCGGCCGGCAGCCGGAGGAGAAGCAGGGCATCCTCGGGGCCGGGCAGCTGGCGTGGCTGAAGCGGGAGCTGTCGCGCTCGCGCGCGACGTGGAAGGTGATCGCCTCCGACATGCCGCTGGGGCTCGTCGTCGCGGACGGAACGACGGACTTCGAGGCCGTCGCGCAGGCCGACCCGGGTGCTCCGCTGGGCCGTGAACTGCAGATCGCGGAGCTTCTGCGGCACATCAAGCACCAACGGATCACCGGCACGGTGTGGCTGACGGCCGATGTCCACTACACGTCGGCGCAGCACTACGACCCGTCGCGGGCGGCGTTCCAGGACTTCGCGCCCTTCTGGGAGTTCGTGTCGGGGCCGCTGAACGCGGGTGGCTTCCCGGCGGTGAAGCTGGACGGGACCTTCGGACCCGAGCAGTCCTTCGTGAAGGCGCCCACGCGTGCCAACGTCTCGCCGCTCGAGGGCGGCCAGTACTACGGCGAGGTGGACATCGACGGGCCCAGCGGGGAGTTGACCGTACGGCTGCGCGAGGAGGGCGGAGCCGTCCTCTTCACCAAGGTCCTCCAGCCGGGCCGGGTGGGGCAGTGACTGCGGGTGACCGGCGCTCCGCGGCGGCACCCGGCCCGCCGGGGAGCGCCGGTCACCCGGCAAATCGGCGACACCCGGAAAACAACGGTCCGCGCCATCCAAAACTGACCGAAAACGGTCTGTAGAAGACTAGAAGCATACTTAACCCATCGGTCACAAAGCGTTTGTGATCACGCAACACCCATCCGGCAGGGTGTTGCCATGACTGATGTGACATCCGCGAAGAGCTCCCGCCGTCCGCACCACTGGAGGCGGGATCTCATCGAGCTGGCCGCCCTGTTCACCGCCGTTGCGGTCGCCGACGCGATCGCCAACATGATCGTGCATGGCCCCGAGGGGCCGGTGCTGCTGGTGACCTCCGCCGTCGCCCTGGCCGCCACAGCGGGATTCCACACATGGTGGGCCCGCCGCCACAGCCATGCCCCGCCGGTCACGGAGCCCGGCGATCCGGGAGGCAGCGCCGGCAGCGCTGCCGCAGCGTCCGGCAACGCGGCCTCGGCAGGCCCGGACCTGTCGGGGACCGCGCTGTGGCGGATGCGGACGACCGTACGGGACGAGCCCGGGAGCCTCGCCGTACTGTGCACCGCGCTGGCCAGGCACCGTGTGGACATCCTGACCCTCCAGACCCACCCGCTGTCCGACGGCACCGCCGACGAGTTCCTGCTGCGGGCCCCGGCCGCCCTGGCACCCGCCGATCTGACCCGGGAGGTCGCCGCGGCAGGTGGCACCGGCACCTGGATGGAGCGGGCCGACGCCCACGACCTGGTCGACACCCCGACCCGGGTGCTGAATCTCGCGACCCGCACCGCCCTCGACGCGGCGGAACTGCCCCTCGCGCTGCGGCAGCTGCTCGGCCGCTGCACGATCCACTCGCTGCCGGCGCAGTCGCTGAGCGGACAGCCGATGGCCGAGCCGGTGCCCGAGGAGGGGGTCCTGGAGGACACCGTGCTGCGGCTGCGCGACCCCTCCGGCGGGGCGATCACCATCGAACGGCCGTATCTGCCCTTCACCCCCACGGAGTTCGCCCGGGCCCGCGCCCTCGTCGAGCTGGACGCCCGGCTCGGCCCGCGGGTGCCGCGGAGCCGGGACGTGCTGACGCTGCCGGAGGGCAACGAGATCACCGTGCGGCGGGCCGATGCCAAGGACCTGGTCGCCGCCCGCGAGATGCACGACCGCTGCTCCGCCCGCACGCTGAGCCTGCGCTACCACGGCCCGGTCGGCGACGCGGACCGCTACCTCAGCCATCTGCTCAGCCCCCGCTACGGCCGCACGCTCGCCGTGCAGACCACGTCCGGGCGGCTCGTGGCCCTCGGCCATCTGCTGTGGGACGGCGACGAGACCGAGGTCGCGCTGCTCGTCGAGGACGACTGGCAGCGCCGCGGGATCGGTGCCGAGCTGCTGCGGCGGCTCGTCGCGCTGGCGACCGAGGCGGCCTGCGACAGCGTGTACGCCGTCACCCAGTCGGCGAACACCGGGATGGTCGCCGCCATGCGCGGGCTCGGCCTGCCGCTGGACTACCAGATCGAGGAGGGCACCCTCGTCATCACCGCCCGTCTCGCGCCGGCTCCGGTGCGCTCCCCCGGGACGCACGGGTCACCCGGCGGGCCGGGTCCGCGGGCCGCGTATCAGCCGGCCGAGCGCTGACCCTGCGGGAAGCGCCGAGCGCGCGGTCGAGGTCCCGCCACAGGTCCTCGGCGTCCTCCAGACCGACCGACATGCGCAGCAGCCGGTCGCTGACCCCTGAGGAGCGGCGGTCGCCGGCGTCCACGATGCGATGACTGATCGAGGCCGGATGCTGGATGAGCGTGTCGACGCTGCCGAGGCTGACCGCCGGGGTGATCAACCGCACCCCGGCGATCACCTCGTGCGGGTCACCGTGCACCTCGAAGGCCACCATCGCGCCGCCCAGCTTCGGGTAGTGGACCCGGGAGATGCGCGGGTCGGCGGCCAGCCGGCCGGCGAGCCGCGCCGCCGAGGCGGATGCGGCCCGTACGCGTACGGGCAGGGTGGCGAGACCGCGCAGCAGCAGATATCCGGCGAGCGGGTGAAGCACTCCGCCGGTGGCGAACCGCACCTGGCGCAGCTGCCGGGCGAATTCCTCGTCACAGGCCACGACACCGCCGAGGACGTCGCCGTGACCGCCCAGGTACTTCGTCGCGCTGTGCAGCACGATCCGCGCGCCGAGTTCGGCGGGCCGCTGGAGGACGGGCGTGGCGAAGGTGTTGTCCGCGAGCAGGGGCACCTCGCCGCAGGCATGGGCGACGGCCCGCAGATCGGTCTCGGCCAGTGTCGGATTGGCCGGCGACTCCACCATGACCAGGCCCGTGTCGGGGCGGATGGCGTCGGCGATGCCGGCCGGGTCGACCCAGGTCACCTCGCTGCCGAGCAGTCCGGCGGTCAGCAGGTGGTCGCTGCACCCGTACAGCGGGCGGACCGCGACGACGTGCCGCAGTCCGCTGCTGATCCGTACCAGCAGGCAGGCGGTGAGGGCCGCCATGCCGCTGGCGAAGGCAACGGCGCTCTCGGTGCCCTCGAGGCGGGCGAGAGCCGTCTCGAAGCGGCCGGTGGTGGGGTTGTCGAGCCGGGCGTAGACCGGCGGGCCGTCGAGTTGCTCACCGGTGGCGGCGAACGCGTCGAGCCTGGCCGCCTCCGCCCTGCTGTCGTGGGACGGGTACGTGGTGGACAGGTCCAGCGGCGGCGCGTGCAGACCGAGCTCCGCGAGATCTTCGCGGCCCGCATGCACGGCTTCGGTGGCGAGTGAACGCTGTGGTGTCCCGGCTGTCGTCTCCATGGCCCCGATGCTGAACAGTCACCGGACCTTGGCGGAAAATCTCCGTGTTATGTTCGGCCAATGGCCGAATCGATACCTTTGGATCCGGTGGATCTGCACATTTTGCGGTTGCTGCAGAACGACGCCCGGATCACCTACCGCGATCTCGCGGCGGAGGTCGGCGTCGCACCGTCCACGTGTCTGGACAGGGTGGCGCGGCTGCGGCGCTCCGGGGTGATCCTCGGGCACGAGCTGCGGCTCGACCCGGCCAAGCTGGGGCGCGGGCTCGAAGCCCTGCTCCTGGTGCAGGTGCGGCCGCACCGGCGGGAGCTGGTCGGGCCGTTCGTCGAGCGGATCCGCGCGCTTCCCGAGTCGCGGGCGCTGTTCCATCTGACCGGTCCGGACGACTATCTGGTCCATGTCGCGGTCTCCGGCACCGCCGATCTCCAGCGGCTGGTGCTGGACGAGTTCACCTCGCGGCGCGAGGTGGCCCGGGTCGAGACCCGGCTGATCTTCCAGCAGTGGGAGTGCGGCCCGCTGCTGCCACCGGAGACGCCGCGCCCACGGCCGTCAGGGACGTAGCAGGCGAATGGTGGTGACGCGGCGGCCCCTCCCGTACGAGGATGAGCGCATGTCCGACATCAACAGCAACCCGTTGCCCCGTCAGGTCGCCGACGCCTACGTGGACGCCCTGATCGAACTCGACCCGGTCATCGGCACGTATCTGGGGGTGGCGTCGAGTTCCGGCCGGCTCCCGGACTTCTCCCCCGCCGGACAGCAGGCGCTCGCCGACCTGGCCCGTACGACACTGGACGAGCTGACCGAGGCGGAGGCCCGGCCCGGCGCCGGGGACGACGCCGAGCGCCGCTGCGCCCGGCTGCTGCGGGAGCGGCTGAACGCCGAACTCGCGGTGCACGACGCCCATGAAGGGCTGCGCGCGGTCAGCAATATCCACTCGCCGGTGCACGCGGTCCGCGAGGTGCTCACCGTGACACCGACCGCGACCACCGAGGACTGGGCGGCGGTCGCCGACCGGCTGCACGCCGTCCCGGCCGCACTCGACGGCTACCGCGCCTCGCTCGCCGAGGGCCTGGAGCGCAAGCTGCCCGCCGGTCCGCTCCAAGTGGCCACCGTCATCGAGCAGTTGGACGACTGGGTCGGCAAGGACCGCAGCTGGTTCGCCGAGTTCACCGCCGACGGGCCGAAGGAGCTGCGCAGCGAGCTCGACATGGCTGCCGCCGCCGCGACCGGCGCCTTCGCGGATCTGCGGGACTGGCTGCGCGAGAAGTACGCACCGGCCGTCGAGGGCTCCCCCGACATCGTGGGCCGGGAGCGCTACGCCCGCTGGTCGCGCTACTGGAACGGGACGGACCTGGACCTGGAGGAGGCCTACGCCTACGGCTGGTCGGAGTATCACCGGCTGCTGGCCGAGATGCGCACCGAGGCGGAGAAGGTCCTGCCCGGCGCGGCCACCCCTTGGGAGGCCCTCGCCCACCTCGACGAGCACGGCCGGCACATCGAGGGCGTGGAGAACGTACGGGTCTGGCTCCAGGCCCTGATGGACGAGGCGATCGAGGCGCTGGACGGTACGCACTTCGAACTCGCCGAGCGCGTCAAGCGGGTCGAGTCGCGGATCGCCCCGCCCGGCGGCGCCGCGGCCCCGTACTACACCCAGCCGTCGATGGACTTCTCCCGCCCCGGCATCACCTGGCTGCCGACGATGGGTGAGACCCGCTTCCCGGTCTACGACCTGGTGTCCACCTGGTACCACGAGGGCGTGCCCGGCCATCACCTCCAGCTCGCGCAGTGGACGCATGTCGCCGACCGGCTCTCCCGCTACCAGGCGACGGTCGGCGGGGTGAGCGCGAACGCCGAGGGCTGGGCGCTGTACGCGGAGCGGCTCATGGACGAACTGGGCTTCCTCAGCGACGCGGAGCGGCGGCTGGGCTATCTGGACGCGCAGATGATGCGCTCCACGCGGGTGATCGTCGACATCGGTATGCACCTGGAGCTGGAGATCCCCGCGGACTCGCCCTACCACCCGGGCGAGCGCTGGACGCCGGAGCTGGCGCGGGAGTTCTTCGGTATGCACAGCGGCCGTCCGGCGGACTTCGTCGACAGCGAGCTGATCCGGTACCTGGGCATGCCGGGACAGGCCATCGGCTACAAGCTCGGCGAGCGCGCCTGGCTGAAGGGGCGCGAGGCGGCCCGCCGGGCTCACGGGGACGCCTTCGACGCGAAGAGGTGGCACATGGAGGCGCTGTCGCTGGGCTCACTCGGCCTGGACGACCTGGTCGAGGAGCTGTCCCGGCTCTGAGGCGGTTGCCCGCGAGCGGCTCCGCGCGTGAGGTCTGTACGTGAGCATGCCTGCACGTGAGCATGCCCCTTCGCGAGAGGCGCGTCCGGCCGGTGGCCCGACCACCCCCCGGCGGGGGGGGGCCCCCCCCCCCCCCGCGCCTCCACCGGGTCGCGGCCCCCGCGCGGGGGGGGGCCGGGGTGCCGGGGAGGGCCGGGG
>NZ_JBEXKU010000158.1:0-6786 GCF_040609575.1 Streptomyces sp. NPDC004647
CGCGGATCCAGGTCAGCACCGTCACCGACCCGGGCCAGCAGCCGCCCCGCCTGCTCCGCCAGCGCCGCCTCACTGCGCGCCGACAACACCCACGGCACGGTGCCGTCACGTACCGGCTCGGCCTCGTCGGCCGACACCTGCTCCTCGGCCGGCGCGGCCTCCAGGATCACGTGCGCGTTCGTTCCGCTGTAGCCGAAGGACGACACACCGGCCCGGCGGGGACGGTCGTGCTCCGGCCACGGCCTGTTCTCCGTCAGGAGCCTGACCTGCCCCTCGCTCCAGTCGACGTGGTGCGAGGGCTCGTCCACGTGCAGGGTGCGCGGCATGGTCCCGTGGCGCATGGCCTGCACCATCTTGATGATGCCCGCGACGCCCGCCGCCGCCTGCGTGTGCCCGATGTTGGACTTCACCGAACCCAGCCACAACGGCTGGTCCTCATCCCGCCCTTGGCCGTACGTCGCCAGCAGCGCCTGCGCCTCGATCGGGTCGCCGAGGGTCGTGCCCGTGCCGTGTCCTTCGACGACGTCGACGTCGGCGGAGGTCAGCCGCGCACTGACCAGGGCGTCCTGGATCACCCGCTGTTGTGCGGGACCGTTGGGTGCCGTCTGGCCGTTGGACGCGCCGTCCTGGTTGACCGCCGTACCGCGGACGACCGCCAGGACCCGGTGGCCGTGGCGCTCGGCGTCGGAGAGGCGTTCCAGGGCCAGCATGCCCACGCCCTCGCCCCAGCCGGTGCCGTCCGCGGCCGTGGCGTACGACTTGCAGCGGCCGTCGGCGGCGAGGCCGCGCTGGCGGGAGAACTCGATGAAGACACCCGGGGTGGACAGCACCGTCACACCACCGGCCAGGGCCAGGGTGCACTCGCCGTCGCGCAGCGACTGCACCGCCTGGTGCAGCGCGACCAGGGACGACGAGCAGGCCGTGTCGACCGTGACGGCGGGCCCCTGCAGTCCCAGTGCGTACGCGACGCGTCCGGAGACGAGGCTGCCGACGCTGCCGCCGCCCGGGTCGTAGTCGTGGTGGAAGGACCCGGCGAAGACAGCGGTGCGGGTGCCCTTGAGGGTCTGCGGGTTGATGCCCGCGCTCTCCAGGGCCTGCCACGACGCCTCGAGCATCAGGCGCTGCTGCGGGTCCATTCCGTGCGCCTCGCGCGGGGTGACCCCGAAGAACGCCGGATCGAAGTCCGCCGCGTCGTGCAGGAACCCACCGGAGCGGGTGTAGGTCTTGCCGGGGTTTCCCGGTTCGGGGTCGTACAGCGCATCGACGTCCCAGCCGCGGTCGGCCGGGAACGCACCGATCGTGTCCTCTCCCTTGACGACGACGTCCCACAGGTGGTCCGGCGAGGACACGCCGCCGGGCAGCCGGCAGCTCATGCCGACGATCGCCACGGGTTCGCTGCGGCGGCCTTCGAGTGTCTGCAGCCGCCCGCGAGTGACGTGCAGTTCCTCGGAAACCGCCTTCAGGTATTTCAGCAGCTCGTCTTCGGTGGGCATGAACTCACTCTCAACTCGGGTCGGTGGGCGATTCGTCGCCGGAGATGGAGATGCCGAGGCTGTTGGTGACGAAGTCGAGGACTTCCGCCGCGGTCGCGGATCCGAGGCCGGCCGACGCCGGTTCGTCGGCCGCCGCCACGGACTCTCCGTTGGTCCATGGCTCCGCCAGGCCACGGAAGGCCTCGGCGAGGGCGGCTCGTTGGGTTCCGGTGAGCTTTAGCGCGGCCAGGCTGTTCCCGACCCTGGTGAGGTCGGCCATGACCCGCTCGTAGCTCGGCTCTTCGGCATCCCGCGCCGTTGCGGGTGTCGGGGTGAGCCGGCCGAGCAGGTGGTCGACCAGGGCACGCGGGCTCGGATGGTCGAAGACCGCGGTCGCGCTCAGCTTCAGGCCGATGCGGTTGTTGATCTTGTTGCGGAGTTCGACGGCGGTCAGCGAGTCGAAGCCCAGGTCGCGGAACGCCCCGTCGGCGGAGATGCCGCGCGGGTCGCTGTGCCCGAGTACCAGGGCGACGTCCTTCAGGACCAGGTCGAGCAGGAGGGCGCTGCGCTGTTCGGCCGGAAGGCCGCGCAGCCTGCCCTCCAGGGACTCGGCCGGTGCCGCCGGGGCGCTCGCCGCGGCCCGTCGGTTCGAGGCGGGCGCCAGTTCCCGCAGGAGCGGCGGAACGGTGTCCGCGGCGCGCAGCGCGGCCGTGTCGACACGCACCGGGACGACGGTGGGCAGGGCGCCCACGAGTGCCCGGTCGAAGGCGGCGAGGCCCTCCTCCGTGGAGGTGGGCAGCAGCCCCGTGCGGGCGATCCGGCCGAGGTCGGCGGTGCCGAGGCCGGCCGTCATCGTGCTGGTCTGCGTCCACATGCCCCAGGCGAGGGAGACCGCGGGCCGTCCGGCCGCGTGCCGGCGGGCGGCGAACGCGTCAAGGAAGGCGTTGGCCGCGGCGTAGTTCGCCTGCCCCGGTGAGCCGAGAACGCCGGCGACCGAGGAGAACACCACGAAGGCCGCCAGGTCCGCGTCGGCGGTCAGTTCGTGCAGCGCACGCACCGCGTCCGCCTTCGGCCGCAGCACGGTGGCGAGCCGCTCGGGTGTCAGGGCCTCGAGGACGCCGTCGTCGAGGACACCGGCCGTGTGCACCACGGCGGTCAGCGGATGCTCCGCGGGGACGCGGGCGAGGGCCCTCGCAAGCTGCTCGCGGTCCGCGGCGTCGCAGGCGACGGACTGCACCCGTACGCCGCGCTCCACCAGTTCCTCGGGTGCCTCGCCGCCGCTGCGGCTGAGCAGCAGTACGTTGCGGACGCCGTGCTCGGAGACGAGCCGCCGCAGGACGAGCTGTCCCAGGGTGCCGCTCGCGCCGGTGACGACGACCGTGCCGTCCGGATCGAGCGGGCGCGGGATCGTCAGGACGGCCCTGCCGGTGGGTCCGGTGTGTGCGTCCTCGTCCAGGCGGCGGTAGGCCTCGGCCGCCGACCGTACGTCGTAGGCCGTGACCGGCAGGGCGCGCAGCGCGCCGGTGTCGAACAGGCCGGCGAGTTCGGTGAGGACCGCCTGCTGCCCGGCGGCGTCGGCGGGCGCGGACCGGCCTGCGCCGGTGGCCACGAACCGGCCGCCTTCGGCGAGCAGGAGGGCGGCCGACGCCTCGGCGCCCGCGCTCCCCTGCGGGTCCAGGACGACGTCGAGGCCCGTCGGCACCTTCTTCGCGATGTCATCGGGCTCCGGCTCGGCGAGGTGGGCCTCGTCGAGGCCCAGGCCGCGCAGGGCGTCCCGGGTGCCGAGGGGTGCGGTGGCGAACACCTCGGCACCCAGGTACCGGGCGATCTGGACCGCCGCGAGGCCGACGTCGCCGGCGCCCGCGTGGATCAGCACCCGCTCCCCGGCCCGCAGCGCGGCCTCGTCCACCAGGGCGTGCCAGGCGGTGCGGAACGCCGTCGGCGCCGCCGCGGCCTCGGCGAAGGTCAGGGTCCGCGGCATGCGGGCGACCGACCGGTGGCCGGTGACCGCCGTCCGGCCCAGGGCGCCGCCGTCCGGGAAGGTGCCCCAGACACGGTCGCCCACGGCCACGCCGGTGACCGCCGTACCGACCTCGGTCACAACGCCTGCGCCTTCGGTGCCGGGTGCCCCGGCCCCGTCGGTCAGGTCGCCGCGGCCGATCCCGGCGGCCCGCATCGACACCCGGATCTCCTCCGGGCCCAGCGGCGCGGCGGGCGCCGGGGCGATGGCGAGGCCGTCGGGGCCGCCGTCACCGGTCGTTTCGAGGCGCCATTCGGGCGCGTCCGGCACCGGCAGCACGGCCGGCGCGGAGCGGACGAGCCGGGGCGCGAAGACCTGCCCGTCGCGGACGGCGACCTGGGGTTCGCCGGAGGCGACGGCCGCGGCGACGGCCCCGTCCGCGCGCGCGTCAACGTCGACGAGCAGCAGCCGCCCGGGGTGTTCGGCCTGGGCCGAGCGCAGCAGGCCCCACACGGCCGCGGTGGCCGGATCGGGCTGCTCCATAACGGCACCCCGGGTGACCACGGCGAGCCGCGCGTCGCCGTCCGCCGACTCGGCGAGGAAGCGCTGCGTGCGCTCGAGCACCTCGGCCAGGCGGGCGTGTACGTCGCCGGGCTCGATGTGGGCGACGGTGACCGCGGGGGCGTGCCCCTCGGCCGGTTCCGCCGTAGGTACGGCGCGCCAGCGCAGGTGGAGTCCGCTGTCCCGGTCCGGTGCCGCGGCCCCGGACATCGGCCGGAGCACCAGCGCGTCCACGGTGATGACGGGCTGCCCGGCGGTGTCGACGGCGGCCAGGGACACGGCGCCGTCTCCGGCGGCGGTGAGCCTGACCCGTACCGCGGCTGCGCCGGACGCCTCCATCGTCACGCCGGTCCAGGAGAACGGCAGCAGGGGCTGCGTGCCATCGGCGCCGGAGAGGGACGGCACACCGAGCATGACGGCGTGCAGGGCGGCGTCGAGCAGCGCCGGGTGGATGCCGAACGCCCCGGGCTGTGCGGGCAGTTCGACCTCCGCGTACAGCGCGTCCGCCGTGCGCCAGGCAGTGCGCAGCCCCTGGAAGACGGGGCCGTAGCCGTAACCGCGCTCGGCCAGGTCGTCGTAGAGACCGTCGACCGGTATCGGCTCGGCGTCGGCGGGCGGCCAGGTCCACGCTTCGGCCGCGTGCGGGGATGCCGCGGACAGCGTGCCTGTCGCGTGCCGGACCAGCGGCTCGGTGCCAGGGGCCGCGGCGGGCGAGGAGTAGACGGTGACGGACCGGCGGCCCGCCTCGTCCGGGGCGCCGACGGCGACCTGGAGGTTCACGGCGGTGCCGGCCGACAGGACCAGGGGCGTCTGGAGCGTCAGTTCCTCGACGAGGGGGCAGCCCACCTCGTCGCCCGCGTGCAGGGCCAGGTCGAGGAAGGCGGTGCCGGGCAGCAGCACGGTGCCGCCCACCGCGTGGTCGGCGAGCCAGGGATGCGCGCCGGGCAGTACCCGGCCGGTGAGCACCGCCTGGCCGTCGGCCAGGTGCACGGCCGCGCCGAGCAGTGGGTGCCGGGTGGCGTTCAGGCCGGCGGCCCGGATGCCGGCCGTCGACTCGGACGCGTCCTGCCAGTAGCGCTGTCCCGCGAACGGGTAGCCCGGCAGTTCGGTGCGGCGTCCGCCGGGCAGCAGCAGCTCCCACGCCACCGGAGTGCCGGCCACGAACGTCTCGGCGAGCGCCCGGGTGAGCGCGAGGGCCTCCTGTTGGCCGGACTTGAGCGCCGCCACGGCGACGTATCCGTCGTCGCCGAGGACCGCATCGAGGGTGGCGTGCACCATCGGGGTCACCACGGCCTCGGGGCCGACCTCCAGGTAGGCGGTGACCCCCTGGTCGGCCAGGCTCCGCACGCCGTCGGCGAAGCGGACGGCCCGGCGGACGTGCTCCACCCAGTACTGGGGGGTGCACAGGCGCTCGGCCTCGATCGGGCCGCCGGTGATGTTCGACACCACGGGGATCCGCGGTGCCCGGAACGTCAGTCCCGCGAGCACGTCGGCGAACTCGTCGAGCATCGCGTCCATGCGGTGCGAGTGGAACGCGTGCGAGACGGAGAGGCGGCGCACCCGGTGCCCTGCGGCCCGGAAATGCTCGGCGACGGCGACCGCGGCGGCCTCGTCGCCCGAGACGACCACGGCCTGCGGTCCGTTGACCGCGGCGATCCCGACGGCGTCCTTCAGGGACGCCTCCTCGATGTACGCCTCGGCCTCCTGCTCGTCGACGGCGATGGCCACCATCGCCCCGCCCTCCGGCAGGGCCTGCATCAGGCGGCCGCGCGCCGCCACGAGGGCGCACGCGTCGGCCAGCGAGAGCGCGTCCGCCGCGTACGCCGCGGTGATCTCACCCAGGGAGTGGCCCATGACGTGGTCGGGGGTCACCCCCCACGCCTTGAGCAGTTCGAGGAGCGCGACCTCCAGCGCGAACAGGCCGGTCTGGGTGTACATGCTCTGCTGGAGGAGCGGGGCCAGCGGGGAGTCGTCGGGGGCGAACACGACGTCGCACAGCGGGTGTTCGGCGTACCCGTCGAGATGCTCGTCCACGGCTGTGCACACAGCGTCGAACGCCTCGGCGAAGACCGGGTACCGCTCGTACAGCTCCCGGCCCATGCCGGCCCGCTGCGAGCCCTGGCCGGAGAAGACCAGCGCGAGCCCGCCGGCTCCGGCGGCGGGGACGGCGCCGGCCACGGCGGCGGGCACGTCCTCGCCCCGGGCGAGGGCCGTCAGCGCTCCGGTCAGCTCGTCGCGCCCGGCACCCAGGACCACGGCCCTGTGCTCCATCAGTGCCCGCCCCGTGGCCAGGGTGTATCCGACGTCCCGGGGGTCGAGGCCGGGGTCGTCGGTGATCCGCGCGAGCAGCCGTGCGGCCTGCCGCTGTACCCCGGTGGAGGTCTTCGCCGACAGTGTCCAGGGGATCACCGGCGCTCCCGGCGCCGGGCCGGGGTGCGGGGTCGTGGTGTCCTCGGGCGCCGCTTCCAGAATCACATGCGCATTTGTCCCGCTGATGCCGAAGGACGACACCGCCGAGCGGCGCGGCCGCTCCAGCTCCGGCCACTCCTGGTGCGACGTCAGCAGGCTGACGGCACCGGACTCCCAGTCGACGTGGTGGGAGGGGGTGGACGCGTGCAGGGTGCGCGGCATGGTGCCGTACCGCATGGCCTGCACCATCTTGATGATGCCCGCGACGCCCGCGGCGGCCTGCGTGTGCCCGATGTTGGATTTGATCGATCCCAGCCACAACGGCCGGTCCTCATCCCGCCCTTGGCCATACGTCGCCAGCAGCGCCTGCGCCTCGATCGGGTC
>NZ_JBEXKU010000159.1:0-5836 GCF_040609575.1 Streptomyces sp. NPDC004647
CCCTCAACGCATTCCAGATCGCCTTCGAGGGCCGGCTCACCCCGGCCAACAGCTGAACCTCAACAACCAAGATCAGCCGTTAAATTGACACACCCCACGCCCCCACCCCTCGTGCGTCGGAACGCACAAGTAGCCCGCCTACGGCCGTCGCAGTCGCGGGAGAGGGCAGTAGCGATCGCCTCCCTCGACTACGACAGTTTTCCCGGGGGCGATCTCCGTCGGGGCCAGACCTTGCATGATGCTTCTCACCTGCTTTTATGTCCGTTCCCCGTGAAAGTGAGCGGTTCCCGCTCTATCTGATTGGCGAAGTGATCGGGTCCCGGGTGTTCTGATTGGCGGCACCCTGTCGGGCCTCTCAGCCGGTCGGTGTGCCGACGTAGATGTGGGTGCGGGTGTACGCGGTGAAGCCCATGGACTCGTAGAGCCGCTTGGGGACGGGATAGGCGGCGTCGCCGCGCGAGTAGACGATGGCGCGGTGGCCGCCGGCGTCGGCGAAGGCGTGCAGCACCGCGGTGCAGACGGCTCGGGCCAGGCCGAGGCGGCGGTGGTCGGGGTGGGTGCCGACGGGTTCGAATTCGCCGAGTCCGTTGGCAGGGTCGTACCAGCCTTGGCAGTAGGCGACGACTTCCCGGGTGGGCGAGGTCACGATGAGGTCGTGTTCGGGCCGGTAGGGCCAGGTGTCTCTCATGCGGGCGTGTCGTTCAGGGGTGATCCGGGTCGATCCGAAGGCGGCGCGGTGTGCTGCCGCCCGGCCGGTCACGTCGGCATGGTCGCGTTGGGCGTGGATCGAGTAGCCGTCCGGCAGGTGCGGGATGTCCGGCAGGTCGGTGAGGGGGCGGCCCAGACACGACAAGAACGGGCCATCGTCGGTCCGTGTGTATCCGCGCTGCACCAGCGCCATGATCAGGTGTGGTTCGGTCTCGGGGACATCGACGCTCAGCGGGCCGGGCGCCGTTTGTTCGGCCCAGGCGAGGACCTCGTGAGCCAGTTCCGGACGATCCGGGTCGACCTGGAGCACCAGAGTGTCGGGGAGTTCTAACCAGCCCCAGGCCAGCGTCTGTTCGTCCTGGATCCAGACGGCTGTCGGGCACTGGTCTGCGCGGTCGAGGGCCAGACACCAGTTCCAGGTGAGGTCTCCGATGTGGCGGTAGCCGGTTCTCGGAAAGGTACGGGTGGCCAGGCTCTGCATGGCTCGCAGCGCTACGGGTCCGGCGTGCTCATGACGTTGCATGGGCGCCATGCTGTCGAACCGTTTATTGACCAAGCAACGGAGTATTCCTTGCTTGCGCTCACTCGTGCGAGGGGTTTCATACCGTTCGTTCTTCTCGGTCAGCCTCTCCTGTGTCACTGGCGAGTGGCCGCCCGTTCCATGGTCGGAAATGTCCTGGGCTGGTGGAGCAGCGGGCCACGCCCGTGGCGGGTGCGGGAGAGACCCGACACGGTAGGTCCCCTCCAATGCAGGAGTTATCCCGGGGGAGCGAACCTCCGTCGCCCCCCGGCCTAAACGCCGGAGGCCGCCCTGCCCGAGCTGCGTGCCTTGCGGGGGATGAGCGGGGCCCATAGCCGGCTCAGCTCGCAGGGGCACCATTGCGTAAGGCGCCGTCACCCCTGCGGCGTGATGCTCAAGGACCGGATGAGCTGGGCCAGTTCTTCGCGGAAGAGTTTGTCCGGGCTGAGGGCCTGGGTCTGTAGGTGGCCGTAGATCTCCAGTGACACCAGGCCGTGCAGGTGGCTCCAGATGCGCAGGGCGAGGGCCACGGCGGCCGGGGGCAGGTCGGGGAAGGCCGGGCGGACCTTGTCGAGGAGGCCGGCGTCGAAGTCGGACCATGCGAAGTCGCTGTCCGCGTAGCGGTGTTCGGCGTGCGGCCAGGCGGCGGCCGCCAACCCGGTGATGCCGGTGCAGACGCGGTGGGCGGCGTCCGGGGCTGCGCCGCCCTCGGGGGGCCGGTAGCCGGGGACGGGGTCGCCGTAAATGAGGCGGAAGCCCTCGGGGTTGGCCAGGGCCCAGTTTCTGAAGGCGCACGCCCATGCCTGGATCCGGGCGGCCGGGTCCTGGGCGGGTGCGGCGTCCCAGGCGGTGTCCACGGTGTCGGCCAGTGAGGTGTACACGTTGTTGATCAGCGTGGTGACCAGGTCGTCGCGGCTGGCGAAGTAGCCGTAGATGGCATTGGCGGTCATGCCCATCTCGCGGGCGATGGCCCGCAGCGTGATCGCGGCGGGTCCGCCCGAGGCCATCAACTCGAGCGCGACCTTCTTGATCTCGGCGGTTGTCTCGGCCCGCAGCCGCTCGCGGCGCCCTCTGATCGTTCCCACAGTCGCTGACTCTACAGCGTCACTATGCTGAGTGCCGTATGTTTACTTCACCCCGTATAGTTTCCACATTCCGTGAAGACGGCGGCATCAGCAGCTTCAGGGGAGAGCCATGCACATCGGAGTCATCGGAGCCACTGGCAGCATCGGCAGTCGTGTCGTCACCGAAGCCCTCGACCGGGGGCACCATGTCACGGCCTTCAGCCGCGCCACGCAGATCGTCGAGGACCGCAAGAACGTCGTCTGGAAGAGCATCGACGTCCTCGACGCCGGCAGCATCGCCGCCGTCATACCCGGCCTTGACGTGTTGATCAGCGGATTCCAGCCCAGAAACGGTGCCAAGGACATCGCCGACACGGTAGCCCGCTCGATCGCCGATCCCACGGTGTACGCCACCGCCGCGCGAGCACTGCTGAAGGCGCTGGAGAGCCACCCCCGGACCCGGCTGATCGTCATCGGTGGCGCCGGCAGTCTGGAGATCGAGCCTGGACTTGTACGGGCGGATTCCGACGAACTCCTGCACGAGAGCCTCGATGCGCTCGGCCTGCCGAGGGAGTACGCCGGCGCAGTACGCGGCCACCGGGACGCCCTGAACGTCCTGCGCACGTCCAACCGGCTGTGGACCTACTTCAGTCCCGCGGAGGACATCGCCCCCGGCGAGCGGACGGGCCGGTTCCGGACCGGTGGCGATCAGCCGGTTCTCGACGCAGACGGGCGCAGCCACATCTCCGTGGAGGACGCGGCCGTGGCACTCCTGGACGAGGCGGAACTGCCCCGCTTCGTCCAACGCCGCTTCACCATCGGCTACTGAACCGACGCCGGCAGACCAACGCTGCAACTGTCGGATGGGTGCGGACCGGGTGCCGGCAGCGGCGTGTTCGGGATCCCCCTGGGGAAGTCCAGGAACTTCCCCAGGGGGAATATCGTGACCGTTCACACTTGTCACGCCACGGCCCATCAGTGATCCGCGCAGGCGGCCAGTCCTCGTGACCCCGCTGTCACAACTCGTTCTCACTCAAAAGGGGAGCAGGGCCGTTCTGGGCCTCACCCAGGAACTCCGGTCCCAGCTCGACGCGCTCGCCGAACACGGCATCCCGCGCGCTGGGCACCTTCAGCAGTCGCTTCACCGAGTTGGTCGGTATGCCGCCCAGCACCTACCGGCGCCACGCGGCGCGCGCGACGGCGGGGATGCCGTCGTGCGTGGCGAAACAGGTGACCGGACTGATCAGGAATCGAGAAGCGCGGTCACCCAGCCGCAGCTAGCGTGACCGCCGTGGACATCACGATTCACTCGACCTTCCTCCCGCACGACGGCCCGGACGCATCCCCGGCCTTCTATCGCGACACGCTCGGCTTCGAGGTCCGCAACGACGTCGGATACGGCGGGATGCGCTGGATCACGGTCGGCCCCGCCGACCAGCCCGGCACGTCCATCGTCCTGGAGCCGCCGACCGCCGACCCCGGCATCACCGACGACGAGCGCCGCACCATCACCGAGATGATGGCCAAGGGCACGGGCTTCCCGTTCGTTTAAGCCCGACAACCCCACCGGGTCGATGTGACCCACGACTTCAGGAGTGACCATGACCGGCTCTTCCACCCAGGGAATCAAGACCGTGCTGCATCCCGTGTCCGACCTGGCAACGGCCAAGGCGGTGTACGCCGCCCTGCTCGGCGTACCGCCGCAGACCGAGGGGTCCTACTACGTCGGCTTCGAGGCCGCGGGCCAGCACATCGGGCTGGTGCCGGGCGGTGGAGCGCAGGGCATGACCTCGCCGGTGGCCTACTGGCACGTGCCGGACATCGAAGTGAAGCTGGCCGAGGTGACCGCCGCGGGTGCCACCGTGAAGGAGCCCGTGCGCGACGTCGGGGGCGGCCGCCTGGTGGCCACCGTCACCGACCCCGATGGCAACGTCCTCGGGCTGCTTCAGGACCGATGAGTGCCGACCCCCGCTCCCGCCCCCAGCGTTGTCGCGACACCGAGCATCGGCTCACCCACGACATCGATGTCTGGGTGACCAGTGCCTCGGCGGGCGGTGCGCCGTATCCGGTGCCGCTGTCCTTCGACTGGGACGGCGAAGCGCTGCTAGCGGCCACGCCGACGGGCAGCCCGACCGGCAGGAACCTGCCACCACCCGAACCGTTCGGCTGGGGCTGGGCCGCACCCGCGACGTGTCCATGATCAATGGCGAAGTCGAGGTTCCCGAGATCGACGCGCTGCCGCAGCAGCGGGGTGACCGGTTCGCCGCGCGCACCGGCTTCAACCCGTCCCCAAGCTCTGAACTTCGTTCGAGCAGGGGAGACCCCATGGCGCCGGCCACGCCGTACCGCTGGTTCCGTATCTCCCGCGCCGCATCCAGGCTTGGCACGAGGTGAACGAGATGCCGACCGCGAGCTGATGCGCGACGACCGCTGGTTGGTCTGACGCCTCGGCCGGGCGCGCCGCGTGGCCGAGGCCCAGAGGCTCCACGGGCCGAAGCGGCGTGGATGCCTTGGTTCTTGCGCCGAGCGCGACCCCGGCCAGCGTCAGCCGGACGGGCGTCGCGCCACCCCGGCCGACACCGCCGAATCGGGTAGACAGCGGACCGTTGCCGCGACCGCGCCGACGAAGTAGAACCAGACGTACTGCTCGCAGCTGGGCAGATCGAGCCAGGCGACGCCGACGGAGACCGCGAAGGCGGCCCCCGCCCAACAGATGGAGACACGATGAGCAAGGCCAAGAGGACGGACACGCAGTCGCCTGCGCTGCACGTTGCTGCCGACAGCCACGATCTGATCCGCGTGCACGGGGCGCGCGAGAACAACCTCAAGGACGTCAGCGTCGAGATCCCGAAGCGCCGGCTGACGGTGTTCACCGGCGTCTCCGGCTCGGGCAAGAGCTCGCTGGTGTTCGACACGATCGCCGCGGAGTCGCAGCGGCTGATCAACGAGACCTACAGCGCTTTCGTACAGGGCTTCATGCCGACCCTTGCGCGGCCCGAGGTCGACGTACTCGACGGGCTGACGACCGTGATCACCGTCGACCAGGAGCGGATGGGGGCCGACCCCCGCTCCACGGTCGGCACCGCCACCGACGCCAACGCGATGCTGCGCATCCTCTTCAGCCGACTCGGGAAGCCGCACATCGGCCCGCCCGGTGCGTTCGCCTTCAACGTCCCCTCGGTCCGGGCGAGCGGTGCGATCACCGTCGAGCGCGGTGCCAAGAAGGCCGAGAAGGTGACCTTCACCCGCACCGGCGGCATGTGTCCGCGCTGCGAAGGACGGGGCACGGTCTCCGACATCGACCTCACGCAGCTCTACGACGACTCCAAGTCGCTCGCCGAGGGCGCGTTCACCATCCCCGGCTGGAAGTCGGACAGCTTCTGGACCGTGCGGGTCTATGCCGAGTCGGGCCTCCTCGACCCGGACAAGCCGATCCGCAAGTTCACCAAGAAGGAGCTGCAGGACTTCCTCTACCGGGAGCCGACCAAGGTGAAGGTCGAGGGCGTGAACCTCACCTACGAGGGGCTGATCCCCAAGATTCAGA
>NZ_JBEXKU010000160.1:0-5684 GCF_040609575.1 Streptomyces sp. NPDC004647
GGCGGCGCCGCCGCCCCCCCCCCGGGGCCCCCGCCGCCGACGCGTTCCGAGCGATAAGGTCGGCCCGCATCCACCGGATCCCCCGGATCCACGGGCCCAGAGGCATCCGCCCGACCACCGGCCAGGGAGCGAACCGTGCTGATCAACCACGACACCCGGTGCGCCCTCGACGCCGTCGTCGATCTGGTGAACACCGCGGCGGAGGGCGAGGAGCCCGACGCCCTCCCGGATGTCGCCGCGCTGCGCCGCTTCGTCGAGCGCAATGTGATCAGCGATGTGGGCGCGCTCGAGGACCGGGACCTGGCAGCCGTACGGTCCGTGCGCGCACGCTTCACCGAGGTCTTCGCCACCGAGGATTCGCGCGCGGCGGCCGAGCTGCTCAACGTGATGATCGCCGCGGCTGGCACCACCCCCCGGCTGACCGACCACGACGGCTACGACTGGCATGTGCACTACTTCGCACCCGGTGCCTCCCTCGCCGACCACCTGGCGGCCGACGGGGGCATGGCGCTGGCCTTCCTGGTCGTCGCCGGGGAGCGGGAGCGGCTGCGGCGCTGTGACGCCCCGGACTGCCGACGTGCCTTCGTGGATCTGTCCCGGAACCGCTCCCGACGCTACTGCGACAGCCGGACCTGCGGGAACAGGCTGCATGTCGCCGCGTACCGGGCGCGCCGGCGGGAGGCCGAGGAGTGACGGCCCGGGCCCGGCGTCACCACGGGTAGAGATCGTAAAGGGCTGTGAACAGCAGCAGAGCGGCGATCACGGCGAGGAAGAGCATCAGCGGCGGCTGGGAGAGCGCAAAGAGGCAGCCCTGTGAATCGGCGGCGGTCTCCCCCACCCCGGAAGGCAGGGACGGGTCGGCGGCCTGGGAGGCGAGGTCGTCGTTCATCTCGCGCAGATAATCGCGCAGCGAGCACCCCCCGCCCGACCAACACGCCCACTCCACAGGGGACTTCGTCAGATTCCGTGCTTCTTGAGAATCTCCTCGATATCCTCGAAATCCTCTGTCCCGTCGTCGGAACCGGCCTTCGCGCGCGGCTTCGGCTGCGCCGTTCTCCGGCCAGAACCCAGCGATGGGGCCGACGCCCCCGGCGCCGCGGCGGGCCGCTGGACCGTATCGACCGCCCTGCTCCCCGTACGGCCCGCGCCGCGCCGCCCGGCGGCCCGCGCGACGACGAACAGCACCGCCGAGGTGGCCAGGACCGCGAAGCCCGCCCACACCGACGGCTTGAACACGAGGTCGGCGCCCCAGTCACCGACGGCGCGGCCGACCTTCTCGCCGAGTTCCGCCAGTCCCGCCATCGCCAGGCCCACGGGAATCAGCGCCACAGCCGCGATCCGGGTCGCGCGCAGATAGCGCCGCCGGTACGCGGTGAGGAACGCGACGGCCAGGCCCACGGCGGACAGCGCCACACATACGGTCGTGGTCAGCACCGTGTCCTCCCTCCGACGACAGTTACGGCCATCTCCACTCCCATCCCCGTGGAGGCGCAGCTTCCGCTTCCTCGCACGCTCTCCGGCGCCTCGTTCCCGCGCGTGCGTGTCCTCTCCATCCTGCCCCGCTGGGCGCCACGCGGGCCACGTCCTCAACGGACCCTCAGAGTGATCTCGGGGAGATCTCCGGGGTGCGGTCCTCCCCAGGTCCCAGTTCCTGCGCCACTGCCCGGGCTGGGAGACTGTCCCTCATGAGCCACACCGACCCCAGCCGCCCCGTCCTCGACGTCTGGTGCGAGCTGCAGTGCCCCGACTGCCGTGCCGCCCTGGAGGACCTGCGCGCGCTCCGCGCCCGCTACGGCGACGCGCTGGAGATCCGCTTTCGCCACTTCCCGCTGGAGAAGCACCGGCACGCCTACGCCGCCGCGCAGGCGGCCGAGGAGGCCATGGAGCAGGGCAAGGGCCGGCCGTACGTCGAGGCGGTGCTGGAGCGTACGCAGGAGCTGGCCGCCCGGGGCGAGCCGCTGCTCATCGAGGTGGCCGGGGAACTGGGCCTGGACACCGAGGAGATGGACACCGCGCTCATCGACGGCCGGCATCTGCTGATCGTGGACGCCGACCAGGCGGAGGGCAAGGCGATCGGGGTGACGGGCACCCCGACGTATGTGATCGACGGCGAGCGGCTCGACGGCGGGAAGAGCCAACAGGGGCTCCGGGCCAGGATCGAGGAGATCGCCGACCGGCTGCTGGGCCGGGACTGACCCAGCCGAACCGTGCCCCGGGAAGGGTCGGCGCCGGTCAGATCAGGGGCTTGTACAGGTGGTGCCGAGTCGGCTCGTAGCCCAGCGACTCGTAGAGCCCGGTCGCCGGAGTGTTGTCCGCGAAGACGTTGAGGCCGAGCCTGTCACCGGCGCCCCGGCACTCCTGCTCGGCCAACAGCATCAGTGACCGGCCGTGCCCGTGCCCGCGGTGTGCCGCGGCGACCACGACGTCGAAGACGAAACCGTCGGCATCGTCGGGCAGCTCTTCCGCCAGGGAGAGCCAGAGCGTGCCCACGTCGGTGCCCCGGTGGGAGAGGACGCGCAGCACGGCGGCGAAGGTGTGGATTCCATCCGGAAGCTTCGTGGTGTGGTCGGCCTCCGACTTGGCCCGCGCCTGCTCCTCGGGGACGCCGCGGTCGATCCAGTGCTTGGCATACGCGCGTTTGGTGGCTTCGAGCCAGGCCGCGAACTCCGGCCCGTTCATCGGGCGGGCCTCGGTGTCCTCGGGGAGGGCGGGCGGCTGCTCCGGCAGTCGCTTGACCATGTTCCGGTTGCGCTCGGTGTAGCCGAGCGCGTCCGCCAGCCGCCTGGCGGCGACCGCGTCCGCGGGGATGCTCACCTCGACCCGGCGGCAGCCCCAGCCGCGCAGCACTTCCTCGGCGGCGAGCGCGGCGACGACGCCACGGCCGCGCCGCCGGTCCGCACCGTCGATCCGCAGGCCCAGGATGCGGCCCACGCCGGGGCCGAACCTGCTGTCCGTGGTCAGCTCGATCGCGCCGACGGGGCGGCTGTTGACGCAGACCTCGTAGTCACGGCCCCGCCGTCCCTCGGGACCGGGCTGTTCCGGCCCCGTGGGCCGCAGAGTGGTGGTCACCAAAGGTGTTGTACCGGCTCCGCGGCCCGGCGTCACCCGTTTTTGCCGCCGTGCGGGCTCAGCGCGGGTCGGTGTCGGCGGCCGACCGCTCGTCGAAGATGCGCATCGCCTTGGCGGTGACCGGGCCCGGACCGCCGGGCAGTTCACGCCGGTCCACCCGGTGAACGCCCTGAACGTCGCGGAGCGTTGAGGTCAGGAAGATCTCATCGGCCCGCTCCAGCACGTCCAGGGGCAGCTCGGTCTCCTGCGCTCCGGCCCAGTCCACGACGAGGGCACGGGTGATGCCGGCGAGGCAGCCCGAGGAGAGGGGCGGGGTGAACAGTTCGCCGTCGAGGACGACGAAGACATTGGAGCCGGTGCCCTCGCACAGTTGCCGGACGGTGTTGCCGAGCAGCGCTTCGGAGGCGCCGTGTTCCCGGGCGCGGGCGAGTGCCACGACATTCTCGGCGTACGAGGTGGTCTTGAGGCCGGCGACTGCGCCGCGCTCATTGCGGGTCCAGGGCACGGTCACGACGGCCGTGGTGTCGGGTCGCCTGGTGGTCTCGCCGAGCGCAACGACCAGGGTCGGCCGCTCGGTGCCACGGTCGGAACCGAGCGGGGAGAGCCCTCCGGTGTAGGTGATCCGCAGCCGGCCGAGCGGCATCGGGGCGGCCGCCATCACCTCCGCGCAGGCGTGGCGCACCTCGTCGTGGTCGGGCTCGGGCAGTCCGAGTCCCCTCGCCGAACGGGCCAGCCGTTCCACGTGGCGGGTCAGCGCGAAGGCCCGGCCGCCGACCGCCTTGATCGTCTCGAAGACGCCGTCACCGACCGTCAGCCCGTGGTCGAACACGGAAACCCGCGCCGCCTCGGCGTCCTGCAACGTCCCATCGAGCCAGATCTTCACCGCAGACTCCTCCGCTCTCCCGGTATCTACCCGACGCTACCTCGAGCAGCCGGGAAGCCTTCAGTTCCGTCTCGTCCCATTCGTGCTCGGGATCGGAGCCCCAGGTGATCCCGGCTCCCGTGCCGAAGCGCAGCAGCGGCGCGGCGCTGTCCGTCCGGTCGATCCAGAACGTACGGATGCCCACCGCCAGCTCGCCCGTACCGCGGTCCGCGTCGACCCAGCCGATGCCGCCGCAGTACGGACCGCGGGGCGCGGTCTCGAGCGACTCGATGATCCGCAGCGCACTGGACTTGGGCGCGCCACTGATCGATCCGGCAGGGAATGTTCCGGCGAGCAGCTCGGGCCAGCCCACGCCCTCGGCCAATTCGCCGCGCACGGTGGAGACCAGGTGCACCAGGCCCGGGTGCTTCTCGACCACGCACAGTTCGGGGACGGTCACCGAACCGGGGGCGCAGACGCGGCCCAGGTCGTTGCGGACCAGGTCCACGATCATCACGTTCTCGGCGTGGTCCTTCTCCAGCAGATCCGCGGGCGTCCGCGCGGTGCCCTTGATGGGCCCCGACTCGACGACGTGGCCGTCGCGGCGCAGAAAGAGCTCCGGCGAGGCGGTGGCGATCTCCACGCCGTGGGCGGGCAGCCGGACCGTACCGGCGTACGGCGCCGGATTGCCGCGAGCCAGCAGGGCGGTCAGCGCGTCGACATCGGCCTCGCCCCCGGCCGGGCCGAGCAGCGGCGCGGACAGAATTCGGCAGAGATTGACCTGGTAGACGTCGCCCGCCGCGATGTGCTCGCGTATACGCCGGACGCCCGCGGTGTACGCGGCCCGGTCGAGGGAGGACGTCCAGTCGCCGGCCGCCGGGCCGCGCCAGGCCCCGGCCGGGAGTACGGGCACCGGCTCGCGCCGTACGTCCCCGAAGCGCGCGCAGACCAGGCCCCCCTCGAAGTCGGCGGCCACCGCCCAGAAGCCGGCGGAGTCCAGGGCTGCGGGGTCGCTGGTGACGTCCCGCAGGTCAGCGGCGACACATCCGCCGAAGCGGGCCATAGCGGCGAGGTCATGCACGGCTGCGAGTCTATGGCGGGTACCTCCCGCGGCCTGCTGCGTGGGCCGCTCCGGCCGCCCCGGGCCGGTGAGCACCGCAGCACGCTGGGGAAACGGAATTTGAGCTGGCTCAGGAATCCGCTAGAGTTCAACACGTCGCCGGGATGCGGAAGCAGCCCGGAGCACGGCATCTGCGGACGTGGCTCAGTTGGTAGAGCATCACCTTGCCAAGGTGAGGGTCGCGAGTTCGAATCTCGTCGTCCGCTCGATGGGGGCCAGCGCCCCCACGCTGGTGGAGTGGCCGAGAGGCGAGGCAACGGCCTGCAAAGCCGTCTACACGGGTTCAAATCCCGTCTCCACCTCGGACGATTAGCTCAGCGGGAGAGCGCTTCCCTGACACGGAAGAGGTCACTGGTTCAATCCCAGTATCGTCCACTGGGTCCGCGAGGACCTCTGCATCATCTGCGGCGCCCGGGGGCCGGCACCGCACACCACCCGCGCGATTAGCTCAGCGGGAGAGCGCTTCCCTGACACGGAAGAGGTCACTGGTTCAATCCCAGTATCGCGCACGCAGTGCTGCACCACCGAGGACGATTAGCTCAGCGGGAGAGCGCTTCCCTGACACGGAAGAGGTCACTGGTTCAATCCCAGTATCGTCCACACCGAAAAGCCGAGGGCCGGAGCTGATGCTCC
>NZ_JBEXKU010000161.1:0-5289 GCF_040609575.1 Streptomyces sp. NPDC004647
TTCATCTCCGTTTCGCCTGCCCCCCCCCCGCCCACCACCTTAACGTTGCCGGCCGCCGCGGGCCCGGGGCCCGGGGGGGGGGGGCCGGGCCCGGCGCTTCACATGAGCCGGGGGCTATGCCACTACGCCGGGACGCTGGCGATGCCCGGGGCCAGGAACTTCTTGCCGTTCACCCGCTCCGAGACACCCTCGCGGTCCAGGTACGGCGTGATGCCGCCCAGGTGGAAGGGCCATCCGGCGCCGGTGATCAGGCACAGGTCGATGTCCTGCGCCTCGGCCACGACACCCTCCTCGAGCATGAGGCCGATCTCCTGGGCGACGGCCTCCAGCACGCGGGCGCGCACCTGCTCCTCGGTGAGGACGGTGTCGCCCTGGACCAGGAGAGCGGCGACCTCGGGGTCCAGCTCCGGCTTCCCGGAGTCGTAGACGTAGAAGCCGCGCTTGCCGGCCTTGACCACAGCGGCCAGGTTCTTGGAGACGGTGAACCGCTCCGGGAACGCGCCGTGCAGGGTCTCCGACACGTGCAGACCGATGGCCGGGCCGACCAGCTCCAGCAGCACCAGCGGGGACATCGGCAGGCCGAGCGGCTCGATGGCCTTCTCCGCGGCGGCGACCGGGGTGCCCTCGTCGATGACGTTCTGGATCTCGCCCATGAAGCGGGTGAGGATCCGGTTGACCACGAAGGCCGGGGCGTCCTTGCACAGGACGGCCGTCTTCTTCAGCTTCTTGGCGACACCGAAGGCGGTGGCCAGCGAGGCGTCGTCGGTCTTCTCACCGCGGACGATCTCCAGCAGCGGCAGCACCGCGACCGGGTTGAAGAAGTGGAAGCCGACGACCCGTTCCGGGTGCTGGAGCTTCGACGCCATTTCGGTGACCGAGAGGGAGGAGGTGTTGGTGGCGAGGATGGCGTGTTCCGGCACGACCGCCTCGACCTCGGCGAACACGTTCTGCTTGACGCCCATCTCCTCGAAGACGGCCTCGATGACGAAGTCCGCGTCGCCGAAGGCGGCGGCCTTGTCGAGCGAGCCGGAGACCAGAGCCTTCAGGCGGTTGGCCTTGTCCTGGTTGACACGGCCCTTGAGCAGCAGCTTGTCGATCTCGCTGTGGACGTAGCCCACACCCTTGTCGACACGCTCCTGGTCGATGTCGGTCAGCACGACCGGCACCTCGAGGCGGCGGGCGAAGAGCATCGCCAGCTGAGAGGCCATCAGACCGGCGCCCACGACGCCGACCTTCGTGACCGGGCGGGCCAGGCTCTTGTCCGGGGCCCCGGCCGGGCGCTTGGCGCGCTTCTGCACCAGGTTGAAGGCGTAGATGCCGCTGCGCAGCTCGCCGCCCATGATCAGGTCCGCGAGGGCCTGGTCTTCGGCGTCGAAGCCCTGGCGCAGATCGCCGTTCTTGGCGGCGGCGATGATGTCCAGCGCGCGGTACGCGGCCGGGGCGGCACCGTGCACCTTGCCGTCGGCGAAGGCCCTGCCGCGGGCGACGGCCTGGTCCCAGGCCTCGCCGCGGTCGATCTCGGGCCGTACGACCTCGAGCTCACCGCGCAGCACGGAGGCGGTCCAGATCAGCGACTGCTCGAGGAAGTCGGCGCCCTCGAAGATCGCGTCGGCGATCCCGAGCTCGTGGACCTGCTCCCCCTTGAGCTGCTTGTTCTGGTTGAGGGAGTTCTCGATGATGACGCTGACCGCGCGGTCGGCACCGATGAGGTTCGGCAGGATGGCACAGCCGCCCCAGCCCGGCACGAGGCCGAGGAAGACCTCGGGCAGCGAGAACGCCGGCAGCACCGCGGACACGGTCCGGTAGGAGCAGTGCAGACCCACCTCGACGCCGCCGCCCATGGCAGCGCCGTTGTAGTACGCGAAGGTCGGCACGGCCAGCGCGGACAGCCGCTTGAAGACGTCGTGGCCGCCCTTGCCGATGGCCAGCGCGTCCTCATGGCGCTTCAGCAGCTCGACGCCCTTGAGGTCGGCGCCCACGGCGAAGATGAACGGCTTGCCGGTGATGCCGACACCGACGATCTTGCCTTCGGCGGCTTCCTGCTCGACCTGGTCGATGGCGATGGCCAGGTTCGCGAGGGACTGCGGGCCGAAGGTGGTCGGCTTGGTGTGGTCCAGGCCGTTGTCCAGCGTGATGAGCGCGAACCGGCCGGCGTCCTGCGGGAGGTCGAGGTGGCGTACGTGCGCCTGGGTCACGACCTCGTCCGGGAAGAGCTCGGCCGCGCCCTTCAACAGCTCTGCGGTGGTAGTCACTTGTTCCCCTCGAAGTGCGGGTTCTCCCAGATCACGGTGCCGCCCATGCCGAAGCCGACGCACATGGTCGTCAGGCCGTAACGGACGTGCGGCTGCTCCTCGAACTGCCGGGCCAGCTGCGTCATCAGACGCACGCCGGACGACGCGAGCGGGTGGCCGTAGGCGATGGCGCCGCCGTACTGGTTGACGCGCGGGTCGTCGTCGGCGATGCCGTAGTGGTCGAGCAGGGACAGCACCTGCACGGCGAAGGCCTCGTTGATCTCGAACAGGCCGATGTCGTCGATCGACAGGCCGGCCTGGGCGAGGGCCTTCTCGGTCGCCGGGACCGGGCCGATGCCCATGACCTCGGGCTCGACGCCGACGAAGGAGTAGGACACCAGGCGCATCTTGACCGGCAGGCCGAGCTCGCGCGCCACGTCCTCGGCGGCGATCAGCGAGGCGGTGGCGCCGTCGTTGAGCCCCGCGGCGTTACCCGCGGTGACGCGGCCGTGGGCGCGGAAGGGGGTCTTGAGGGAGGCCAGGTTCTCCAGGGTGGTGCCCGGGCGCATCGGCTCGTCGGCCGTCGCCAGGCCCCAGCCGGTCTCGCCGGCCTCTTCGTTCGTACGGCGCACCGCGACCGGCACCAGGTCGGCCTGGATCTTGCCGTCGGCGTACGCCTTGGCGGCCTTCTCCTGGCTGCGCACCGCGTACTCGTCGGCGCGCTGCTTGGTGATGTGCGGGAAGCGGTCGTGCAGGTTCTCCGCGGTCATGCCCATGAACATGGCGGACTGATCGACGAGCTTGTCCGACACGAAGCGCGGGTTCGGGTCCACGCCCTCGCCCATCGGGTGGCGGCCCATGTGCTCCACACCGCCCGCGACGACGACGTCGTACGCGCCGAAGGCGATGGAGCCCGCGGTGGTCGTCACGGCGGTCATCGCACCGGCGCACATCCGGTCGATGGAGTAGCCGGGGACCGACTGCGGCAGACCGGCCAGGATGCCGGCGGTACGGCCCAGGGTCAGGCCCTGGTCGCCGATCTGGGTGGTCGCAGCGAGGGCGACCTCATCGATGCGCTCCGGGGGCAGATCCGGATTGCGGCGGAGCAGCTCGCGGATGCACTTCACGACCAGGTCATCGGCCCGGGTGTCGTGATAGATGCCCTTCGGGCCCGCCTTGCCGAACGGGGTGCGGACGCCGTCGACGAAGACGACATCCCTAGCGGTACGAGGCACTTGGCTCTCCTCCTGATGCGGAACGGGGCACGGTGCTGCCTGCGGCGGCTCTGCCAGCCATGCTACTTGCGGGTAACCATGCTGCCCAGTCCTGTCGGCCGGAGCGGCACAGATCACACGCCACGGGGCCGCTCCGGTGGCTCGGCCAGGACGGACCGAGGGCCGGAGTGCGGCCTGCGACAAGGCTCCACCCGGCCGTATCGGCGCCAGTCGTAGTGATCACTCAGGCGGTCGGACCGGAACGGGGCGGAGGTCCCTCCGGCTCGGCCGACCGTGGCTCGGGACGCCTCTCGGGTGCCGGCCGGGCGGAAGGGCTCCGTGCCGCCGCTGTCCCGGGTGTCGGGCAGCGGAAACGGAGGGAGGTGCCGGTCGGGTGTCGCCCTTCCGGTGCCAGCCTTCCCGGCGCGGAGCGGACTCCGTGGCGGGAAGGCCGTCAGACAGCGGTGATCGACAGGGCACCCGTCAGGAGAGGGGCCGTCTGGTCGATCTGCCACGGACGTGCGCCATGGGTGGCCAGGAAGGCGGAGACCGCCTCCACCGTCGGCTCGGCAGGAGGCTCCCAGCACAGGCGGCGGACCGTGTCCGGCGTGATCAGGTTCTCCTGCGGGAGGCCCAGGGCATCCGCGAGCGCCGACACCGCCGCCCTCGCCGCGGACAGCCTGGAGGCCGCGGCCGGGTCCTTGTCGGCCCAGGACCGCGGCGGGGGTGGGCCGGACACGGCCTGGCCGGGCTGCGGGAGCTCCGTGTCGGGCAGCGCACGGGCCCGGTCGACCGCGGACTGCCACTGCTCCAGCTGCTTGCGGCCCATCCGGTGCCCGAAGCCCGGCAGCGCCGAGAGGGTCTGCGCATCGGTCGGCAGCGCGAGAGCGGCCTCGACGATGGCCCCGTCGCCCAGCACCTTGCCCGGCGAGATGTCGCGCCGCTGGGCGATCCGGTCGCGGACGGTCCACAGCTCCCGTACGACGGCCATCTGCCGACGCCGCCGCACCTTGTGCATCCCGGACGTACGGCGCCACGGGTCCTTGCGGGGCGGCGCCGGGGGCGCGCCGGCGATGGCAGCGAACTCCTCGTGAGCCCACGACAGCTTCCCCTGCCGGTCCAGCTCCTCCTCCAGAGCGTCCCGCAGGTCGATCAGCAGCTCCACATCGAGAGCGGCATAGCGCAGCCACGGCTCCGGCAGCGGGCGGGTGGACCAGTCGACGGCGGAGTGGCCCTTCTCCAGGGCGTAGCCCAGCACGTTCTCGACCATGGCTCCCAGCCCGACCCGCGCGAACCCGGCCAGCCGCCCGGCCAGTTCGGTGTCGAACAGGCGCGCCGGTGTCATGCCTATTTCGCGCAGGCACGGCAGATCCTGGGTGGCGGCGTGCAGCACCCATTCGGCGTCGCCGATCGCCGCCCCCAGCGTGGACAGGTCGGGGCAGCCGACGGGGTCGATCAGGGCGCTGCCCGCGCCGTCGCGGCGGAGCTGCACCAGATAGGCGCGCTGCCCGTAGCGATAGCCGGACGCTCGTTCGGCGTCCACGGCGACGGGCCCCGTACCCGCCGCGAAGACCGCCACCACCTCGGCGAGGGCCCCGGCGGTCGCGGTCACCGGCGGGATGCCCTCTTGCGGCTCCAGCAAGGGGACCGGCGCGGACTCGATGGCCGGGGGGCCGCCCCCGGGGATTCGCAGTGATGGGTCTGCTGCGGTCTCTTGGGCGTCGGTCACCGGTCAAGGGTATCCATGTATGTGAGGCGCCCCCCCCCCGAACCAACCCGCGGCGGGCGCGGGTGGGGTGGCCGGCGCAGAAGTAAAGAAAAACAAACCACAAAAAAACAAAAAA
>NZ_JBEXKU010000162.1:1882-5179 GCF_040609575.1 Streptomyces sp. NPDC004647
GGGTGTCGGGCGCGCTGTTGGGTGTCTGAGGGCACGGGCTGTTGCTCGTTTTGCCTTCGACGCCGGCCCCGGTGAACTCGCCTGTGATGGGTGGGGTGGTGGGTGGCTGGTCGTTGCTTGAGAACTGCACAGTGGACGCGAGCATCTGTGGCCAAGTTTTTAAGGGCGCACGGTGGATGCCTTGGTACCAGGAACCGATGAAGGACGTGGGAGGCCGCGATAGGCCCCGGGGAGCTGTCAACCGAGCTTTGATCCGGGGGTGTCCGAATGGGGAAACCCGGCAGTCGTCATGGGCTGTCACCCATACCTGAACACATAGGGTATGTGGAGGGAACGCGGGGAAGTGAAACATCTCAGTACCCGCAGGAAGAGAAAACAATAGTGATTCCGGGAGTAGTGGCGAGCGAAACTGGATGAGGCTAAACCAGTCACGTGTGATACCCGGCAGGGGTTGCGTGGTTGGGGTTGTGGGAGTTTTCTTGATCGGTCTGCCGGCCGGTCGGAGAGTGAGAAACCGTATGGATAGGCGAAGGGCATGCGAAAGGCCCGGCGTAGAGGGTAAGACCCCCGTAGCTGAAATCTGTACGGCTCTCTTGGAAACCACCCAAGTAGCACGGGGCCCGAGAAATCCCGTGTGAATCTGGCGGGACCACCCGCTAAGCCTAAATATTCCCTGGTGACCGATAGCGGATAGTACCGTGAGGGAATGGTGAAAAGTACCGCGGGAGCGGAGTGAAATAGTACCTGAAACCGTGTGCCTACAAGCCGTGGGAGCGTCGCCGTGTGTGCTTGCACATGCGGTCGTGACTGCGTGCCTTTTGAAGAATGAGCCTGCGAGTTTGCGGTGTGTTGCGAGGTTAACCCGTGTGGGGGAGCCGTAGCGAAAGCGAGTCCGAATAGGGCGTTCAGTAGCGCGCTCAAGACCCGAAGCGGAGTGATCTAGCCATGGGCAGGGTGAAGCGGCTGTAAGAGGTCGTGGAGGCCCGAACCCACCAGGGTTGAAAACCTGGGGGATGACCTGTGGTTAGGGGTGAAAGGCCAATCAAACTCCGTGATAGCTGGTTCTCCCCGAAATGCATTTAGGTGCAGCGTCGTGTGTTTCTTGCCGGAGGTAGAGCACTGGATAGGCGATGGGCCCTACCGGGTTACTGACCTTAGCCAAACTCCGAATGCCGGTAAGTGAGAGCGCGGCAGTGAGACTGTGGGGGATAAGCTCCATGGTCGAGAGGGAAACAGCCCAGAGCATCGACTAAGGCCCCTAAGCGTACGCTAAGTGGGAAAGGATGTGGAGTCGCAGAGACAACCAGGAGGTTGGCTTAGAAGCAGCCATCCTTGAAAGAGTGCGTAATAGCTCACTGGTCAAGTGATTCCGCGCCGACAATGTAGCGGGGCTCAAGCGTACCGCCGAAGTCGTGTCATTCCAGCATGTACCCCCAACGGGGGCTGGGATGGGTAGGGGAGCGTCGTGTGCCGGGTGAAGCAGCCGCGGAAGCGAGTTGTGGACGGTTCACGAGTGAGAATGCAGGCATGAGTAGCGATACACACGTGGGAAACGTGTGCGCCGATTGACTAAGGGTTCCTGGGTCAAGCTGATCTGCCCAGGGTAAGTCGGGACCTAAGGCGAGGCCGACAGGCGTAGTCGATGGACAACCGGTTGATATTCCGGTACCCGCTGTGAAGCGTCAACGCTGAATCTGGTGATGCTGAGGCCGTGAAGCCGCCCTTGAGTCCTTCGGGACGAGGGGGAGTGGTGGAGCCGCCGGACCAATCCAGTAGTAGGTGAGTGATGGGGTGACGCAGGAAGGTAGTCCAGCCCGGGCGGTGGTAGTCCCGGGGTAAGGGTGTAGGACGCCAGGTAGGTAAATCCGTCTGGCATATAAGTCTGAGACCTGATGCCGAGCCGATTGTGGCGAAGTGGATGATCCTATGCTGTCGAGAAAAGCCTCTAGCGAGTTTCATGGCGGCCCGTACCCTAAACCGACTCAGGTGGTCAGGTAGAGAATACCGAGGCGTTCGGGTGAACTATGGTTAAGGAACTCGGCAAAATGCCCCCGTAACTTCGGGAGAAGGGGGGCCATTGCTGGTGATCCGATTTTACTCGGTGAGCTGGTGGTGGCCGCAGAGACCAGCGAGAAGCGACTGTTTACTAAAAACACAGGTCCGTGCGAAGCCGTAAGGCGATGTATACGGACTGACGCCTGCCCGGTGCTGGAACGTTAAGGGGACCGGTTAGTCCTGCTTCGGCAGGGCGAAGCTGAGAACTTAAGCGCCAGTAAACGGCGGTGGTAACTATAACCATCCTAAGGTAGCGAAATTCCTTGTCGGGTAAGTTCCGACCTGCACGAATGGCGTAACGACTTCTCGACTGTCTCAACCATAGGCCCGGTGAAATTGCACTACGAGTAAAGATGCTCGTTTCGCGCAGCAGGACGGAAAGACCCCGGGACCTTTACTACAGCTTGATATTGGTGTTCGGTTCGGCTTGTGTAGGATAGGTGGGAGACTGTGAAGCATGCACGCCAGTGTGTGTGGAGTCATCGTTGAAATACCACTCTGGTCGTGCTGGATGTCTAACCTGGGTCCGTGATCCGGATCAGGGACAGTGTCTGGTGGGTAGTTTAACTGGGGCGGTTGCCTCCTAAAGAGTAACGGAGGCGCCCAAAGGTTCCCTCAGCCTGGTTGGCAATCAGGTGTTGAGTGTAAGTGCACAAGGGAGCTTGACTGTGAGACCGACGGGTCGAGCAGGGACGAAAGTCGGGACTAGTGATCCGGCGGTGGCTTGTGGAAGCGCCGTCGCTCAACGGATAAAAGGTACCCCGGGGATAACAGGCTGATCTTCCCCAAGAGTCCATATCGACGGGATGGTTTGGCACCTCGATGTCGGCTCGTCGCATCCTGGGGCTGGAGTCGGTCCCAAGGGTTGGGCTGTTCGCCCATTAAAGCGGTACGCGAGCTGGGTTTAGAACGTCGTGAGACAGTTCGGTCCCTATCCGCTGTGCGCGTAGGAGTCTTGAGAAGGGCTGTCCCTAGTACGAGAGGACCGGGACGGACGAACCTCTGGTGTGCCAGTTGTCCTGCCAAGGGCATGGCTGGTTGGCTACGTTCGGGAGGGATAACCGCTGAAAGCATCTAAGCGGGAAGCCTGCTTCGAGATGAGGACTCCCACCCCCGTTGAGGGGTTAAGGCTCCCAGTAGACGACTGGGTTGATAGGCCAGGTGTGGAAGGCAGGTAACTGCTGGAGCTGACTGGTACTAATAGGCCGAGGGCTTGTCCTCAGTTGCTCGCGTCCACTGTGT
>NZ_JBEXKU010000163.1:0-4980 GCF_040609575.1 Streptomyces sp. NPDC004647
AGCTCGACCCGTCGAAGGTCAGCGAGAAGTCCCCATCCGGCAGTCAGCCCTTGCCGAGCTGCTTGTTCATCTGCGTGATCTCAGCGGTCTGCGAGGTGATGATGTCCTGCGCCATGTCCTTGGCGGGCTGGTAGTCCCCCTGGGACTGCTCCGTCTTGGCCATCTCCACCGCGCCCTCGTGGTGCTTGATCATCATCTCCAGGAACGCAGTGTCGAACGCCTTCCCGGAGGACTTCTCGAGCGTGGCCATGTCCTCGGCGCTCATCATGCCGGACGTGCCGTGACCGCCGTGGTCCATGCCCTCGTTCTCGGCGGGCACCTGCTCGCCCCAGGACTCAAGCCACCCGGACATCGTCTTGATCTCCGGGTCCTGCGCCTTCTTGATCTTGTCGGCGAGGTCCTTGACCTGGTTCGAGGAGGCACGGTCAGCAGCCAGGTCAGCCATCTCCACTGCCTGCCGGTGGTGCGGGATCATGCCCCTGGCGAAGGTGACGTCCGCGGCGTTGTTCGCGCCCTGCTGGGCGGGCGCCGACGCCGACGGCGAGCTGGTCTTGTGGCCGTCGTGCCCGCCGGAGCTGTCGCCTCCGCCGCAGGCGGCAAGCGCCACGGCGGCGGTGGCGACGGCAACAACGGCGGCTGCCCTGCGGGCCAGAGAACGGTGTGCGGTCATGGGTGTGCAACTCTCTGTGCATTGATCATGAAAGGTGGGCGTACCGGACGCGGCGGACACCGTCATTTCCAGCGGATTGGCCCGGTGGAAAGGGTGGGCGTCGCGGGCGCCTCTAAATGCGCAGGAGTTGCAGTTCGGACAGCGTCGGCGGGGCACGGCCGGAGGCGGTCACGCTGGTCGGCCACCCGGACGGGGCCACCGCAGAAAATACCTCGAAGCCCGCAGGGGTCAGGGCAGGTAGCGCGGGAGCGGTGCTGATGCTGCTCGCGGCACAGGTGCCATCGGCATGCTCCACGTGCCTGCCGTGATCGCCACCGGCGGCGTGCTGGCAGCCTTCCGTCAACTGGTGGTGCGGGTCGGCCACCACTGGGCTCACCGCAGTGGACACCGACCGCTCGGGTAGGGCTGCACCAGCCGGGCCCAGGCCGTGCATGGCCACCAGACCGGTAAGCACCGCCAGCACAAGCAGCACAAACGCCCGGCCCCCAAGGGGCCGGATCATCTGCGACGTGCTCGTCATGGGCCACATGGTACGGGCGGCTCAGTGGTTGTGGCCGTCTTCGTGCCCAGGCTCCTCGCTGGGGTTGGTGTTCTTCGTGGGTGCGGTGGGCTCGGAGGTCGGATCGGCGGTGCCGGTGCCGTGGTCACCGTCACGTCCTTCGCCGCTGTCCTTTTCGGTCACGACATCGCTGTGGCTGTGTCCCCCTCCGGACTCGGCCATGGTGGGGGCAATGTGGCGAAGCCCCGCGAAGGTGAGGGCTGAGACGATGAGGGCTGCCAGACCCATGAGGCCGAAGATGCGCCGCCACGGCGTCTTGTCCTCTTTGAGGAAGTAGGCGACGAAGGACAGGACGATGCCAAGCGGGATCAGCACGGCGCAGCGGTCGGGGAGGTCTGCGAAATGCTGCATGCCGCCACTGAGCATGCCGAGGCCGAAGGAGAGCATCGTGGAGGTGCCGAGCACTCGCAGCATGCGTGACAGGGCGGGCCTCTCGGGCGGGAGGATGATGTCGTTGAGGACGGTTGCGAGTAGGAAGACCAGTACGCCAGCCCCAGCGATCATCGAGTAGCGGGTCGGGTCCATGGGGTGATGGACGACCGCGCCGCTGATGAGTCCTGCGCCCACGTAGTAACCGACATAGCCGAGGTAGCGCCACGGCAGGGAGGCGCCTTCCCGCCTCCTGGAACGACGGTGGTTGGGGGCCGGCTGTGACGGGGTCTGGGTCGGGGTCGTGGCGAGAGTGGATGAGGAAGACAAGAGCTGGCCTTTCGCGGGTCTGGGGTTCCGTGGAGGGGCATGGGGACACAGTTCAGGGCTCGCCCACGCGGGTGGGCCGCGAGCTGGAGGACGGCGAGAAGGGCCGGATTCCCTGGAAACAGGAACGGAGGCCGGTCCAGGGCTCCGCGCCGCTCTTTCGCTGCGGGGGCAACTGAAGGGGCACTGCCAGGCATGGCCGAGCCGCCGCCGACACGCGGTCGGAGACGGCTCGGGTGTGCCCAACGCGTCGTCGACCGGTTCGAAGGCGTGAAGAATTAGATCCGTAGGACCGTTGAGTCCGGCAATGGAGGAGGCACCCCGAAGGCGGCGGCGGGCCGACTGGCGGTGGGTACATACGCGTGCGTAGGCGGAACCGCCGCGAGTGGAGCTTCGCACGGGGCGGGCAGCGCAACGCCCTGCTCGGGCTGGCCGGACACACACTGGTGAGCCGCGTGATCCGGTTCCGGGGCTTCGTGATGGTCGATGTGCCGCTGGCTGGAGTGCGAGCCGGGCCCGTCGTGGCTGTGGCCGGCCGCAGCGGCTTCCTGCGCGTCCAAAGTCACCGAGCTGGACGCCCCGGTGTGGGCGTGGCCTGCGGCGCTCTCCCCGCTGACACCGTGTGTGTACATCAGTGCAAGGAGTAGCGCGGCCAGCACCCATGTTCGCCACGGACCCGCTGCGGGAGAGCGGGACCGCAGCGCGCTGAGGATCGGCCGGGCCGCAACCATGCCGGGGAGCATAGCTGTACCTCAGCGATGGCCGTACCACCCCTCTGGGTGACCGTTCTCTCGTGCCCGTCGGTCACTGGATCACACCGACCGCGCTGAGAGCCCGACCTGGAACGTCGCCACGTTACGGCCGGCTGCCTCCCCCCTACGCCACGGGGCGGCTGGAGCGTGCGTTAGCGCGCGGGGCGCAACCCCGCCAGAGTGACCTTCACTAGTCGGCGGACTGCGGCCTCCGAGGACAGCGTGCCGGCTGCCGTGAGGGCATGGAGGCAGTAGCTCGCCAGCTCGTCAGGCGCGACATCGTCCCGGAGGTTGCCGGTGGCTGCGACCTCGGTGAGCAGGTCTTGGATCAAGTCGGTGAGCTGCTGTTGGGCCTGGGTGACCTGCTCACCTCGATGCAGGAGTGCCCCGAGTTCGGGGCCGTGGCGCTCGCGGTGGTAGGAGATGAGCGCGTAGGCCGTGAGCACCGCTTCGAGTCGCTCGCTGGCGTCGCCGGGTTGGCCCCGGAGCTGGGTGAGATGTTCGAGGTGGCCGGTGACGTGACGTTGGTGCCAGGCGGCCAGGATCGCTTCGACGTCCGGGAAGTACTTGTACAGCGTCGCCCGTCCGATGCCGGTCTTCTCGGCGATCTTCGACATCGTCACCGACGTCAGCCCGTGCTCGGTCACCAGCGCCCACGTGGTGTCCAGGATCGCCTCGCGCACCGCATGACGGTGGGCCTCGATCGTCTCGTTCCACAGCTTCGGCACCAGCCCAATATACGTGACGACGGGGGCACGTCACTCTGGCTTGACAGAGACACATTGTCTCGCAAAGCTGCCGTCATGAGCCACGTGGCCAGATACGTGCGACAGAGGAGACGGACATGGATGACCCACCGCGCCAGCCCGATACCGGCGACGACACCGGCGCGGAGCCTGACCGGGGATCTACCCCCGGGACACCCCGCTGGGTGAAGGTGTTCGGGACCATCGCCCTCGTCGTGATCGTGCTGTTCGTCATCCTGCTGCTCACCAAGGGCCCCGGCGAACACGGCCCTGCTCGCCACTTTGGTGGCCAAGCACCGACCACCAGCGTCACAGCAGACCTCACACCGCCCGGCGGTGGCCTCGGTGACCACCACGCGCCCCGAGGGTGATCACTGATGACCATGACACCCCGCCTCCGCAAGGTCGCGCTCACCGCTCATGTCACGAGCACGGTCGGCTGGCTCGGCGCGGTCATCGTCTTCCTAGCCCTCGCCGTCATCGGCTTGACCAGCCAGGACGCTCAGACGGTCCGTGGTGCCTATCTCGTGGTGGAACCGGCCGCGTGGTTCGTCCTCGTGCCGTTGGCCTTCGCCTCGCTGCTCACCGGGATTGTCCAGTCGCTGGGCACCACGTGGGGCTTGTTCCGGCACTACTGGGTCCTGTTCAAACTCCTGATCACCGTGGTTGCCACCTTGGTCCTCCTGATCTACATGGAGACCTTCAGCTACATGGCAGCGGTGGCGGCAGACCCGAACGCCGATCTCGACGTGGTGCGGAACACATCGCCCAGATTCCACGCCGTGCTCGCCCTGCTGGTGTTGCTCGTGGCCATGGTCCTTGCCGTGTTCAAGCCGCGGGGCATGACCCGGTACGGGCGCCGTAAGCAGGACGAGCAGTGGCGTAAGCAGCGCGAGCAGCGAACGGTGCCCATGTCGTAGATGCAGCGACTCCTGCTCGGCTCCGTATGAACGAACCTCTGACAGCCATCGAGTACCAGGATGTGCCTGGGTTCCGTACGGGCTGCCTGGGGCTCTGCGCCGACTGCCCCGCACCGGCCTCATCGTCGCGAAATCCGGTCCCGGAGGCATGGGATATTCCTGTAACCGAGGACGCATCCAGGCCAGCTCCACTGTGCCCGATAGGCACTCGAACCCGCAGACCATAGCGTTGCGGCCATGGGTTGGAGGAGCAGGCCGACCGCTGCGGCGTACTGCTTCATTCCCTATCTCCGCGGTCATCGGCCACCGCGATGGCACCCGGCCCAGCCGCGGAAGCTGTCGGCTGCATGCCGAGGACGAGGCGGCCTGCTGGTGGTGATGAGGGGTGGACGTGGCGGCCAAGTTCGGGGCTCACGCCTCCAGTGTGGCTTACGTCTATGTGACGTCCGAAGCTGTCCACTCCGGAACTGAACACCCCCGCGTCGGCGGGGAGCACCACTTCCGGGACCGCTTCATCGTCCTCGGCAGCGGAACACCCCCGTGTCGGCGGGGAGCACAGGCCGGGGCAGGGCCGTTCGGGTTCCGGCTGCTTGGGGGCGGCCTCGGTCTCACGGTGCGCGTCGCGGGCCTGGCGCCA
>NZ_JBEXKU010000164.1:0-4788 GCF_040609575.1 Streptomyces sp. NPDC004647
AGCACATCCCGTCGGCGGTGTATCCGCCCCGCTCCCGACGCATTCTCGTGATGCCCTCATCACGCACGGTAATTCACCCCGCGCGACCAGGGCAGCGAAACCGCGCAACCGAACGGCTACCGGCCGCCGTCGACCCGGACTTGCCGAGCGCTGACATCCGCATCGGCTACGCGCACTGCTCGACACTCGGCGAGGAACTTCAGTGTCGCCTACTGTTCAGCGACCGGGTTCCCGGGGTCGGCTTCGTTCTCCCACGTCTGGGCGACAGCGAGGTCGGGTGCAGTGCCGACGGGCTCGTATGCGAAGCCGTTCCACTGCTCCAGCACCCGCGGCTCGTCCGGCCGCCGGTGGCTGGCGCCGCCGTGTACCGGCCGGTGGCGCCTGTAGATGTCCATCGGCGGGCGGCGCCGCTTGTTGTACGGCGCGAGCGGGTCACCGCCGTGGACTTGGGGGACCGCGCGGGACGGCTGGTTCGGCGGTCCAGGTCTGCTGTGCTTGGCCATGCGCTCGATGGTCTCAGGCCGCGATCGTGGTCGGCCGGGTGGCGGCGAGATCCTTCGCCCTCGTACGCACCTCGTCTACCGCGGCCGTCTCGTAGGGGCGGGCGGCGTCCAAAAGCGTGTTGAGCCGGGAGGCCACGAGGGTGGAGTCGACACGGGCGGCCTCATCGAGCGCCTGATGGGCCGCGGCGGCGCCGCGCTCGGCCTCGCCCTCGTCGAACAGCGCGGCGGCAAGCCCGACGCGGTCCATGACGTGGACGCGGTCGAACCCGGGCTTGCGGAGCTTGAGCGCATCCTCGAAGTGGACGCTCGCGGGCCTGTGGCCACGGCCGAGCCCGGCGAGGTCGCGGGCGGAGACCGCGCGGGCGCCAGCGTGCTCGGCGGCGTCGAAGTACGACACCCACTCGGGGATGTCGTCGCCGAGGCCGCCCGCCACGAGCTCGTCGGCAGCGCCGAGGTGTTTGGCCGCCTGGCGCTCGTCGCCGAGGGCCGCGTGCACCCGCCCGGTCTGCGAGGAAACCAGCGCCTTCACCGCGGGCATCCTCGCCTTCTTCGCGGCGACGCCGAGGAGACCGAGGGCGTCCTGGAGGTGGCCGAGGTAGATCATCTGGTGCGACATGCGGGTGACGATCTCCACGCCGCGGTCGCGTTGCCCGACCTCCCCGGCCGCATACACGCCGTAGCTCCAGTACCGCTGTGCGACCGGGCACCGGCCGCCGTCGTGGCTGACCCATCCCGCGAGCGCCGCCAAGTCGGCGGTCGCCGAGAAGACTCGGGTCTTCAGGCTCCCCGGGACGCCGTCCTGGATGCGGCGGGCGACCTCGGCGAGCTGGGCGACGATGGCCGAGCGGTACAGGCCGCCGCCCTTGGAGGCGTCGGCCTTGGTGAAGAAGGCGGTCACCTCCTCCAGCGCGGTGACGGTGTCGGAGTCGAAGCCCTTCGTCTTGCTGTTCAGCGCGCGGGCGGTGCCGCCCAGCATCCGTTCAGCGGCGAGGATCAGCGTGGTGCCGAGGGCGAGCTTGAGGGTGTCGCGGCGGTTCATGAACAGATCCATCTGCGTCCATCCGGCCAGGGTCTGGGCGGCTGCCTCGGTCAGCAGCGGGAGCTGGATGCTTTCCAGCTCCGGACTGGTAGTCGTCAGGCCGAGATCACCGGGTGTGAGCGGCCGGCCGATCGCCTCGGAGAGGACTCCCGCGAGCAGCGCGGGGACTGGCGGGCGGGGCTTCTCGCCGTCGGTCCAGCGCCGGATGCGGGTCGCGTCCGGGGCGATCTGCCGGTGGCCTTGGGCTTTGGCCGCCGCGGCGATGCGCCGGGCGATCTCACCGTGGGACAGGCCCGTCGCCGCGATCCACAGCGCCAGGTGCGGGTTGCCGGATCTGCTGGCCATCGCTGGTTCGCCCCTCCCCGCCTACGTGTACGGAGCGTGGCATTCTCGCCACGGTTCGCGACCTCTACGGTACTGGTCAGGGAGGGTACGGAACACCGATTCTGCTTCAAGCGGCAGCAACCCGGCTGACCGCTACCCGGTACAGGGGAAGGGACAACGCATGACGACGCTTGCACCCGAGGCTCCGTGGGCGATGCGGCTGGTCACCGACCGGCTGCCGGTCGGGCCACCGTCGTACGCGACGGTGACGCTCGACCCGGCCACGCAGACCGCCCGCTACACCGACACCATCGGCCAGATCGTCGAGATGGGCAAGCATGGCTCATCGAAGACGACCGGCACCGCCTCTATGTCCGGGGGCGGGGACGGGGAGAACCCGCAGCCGCAGACCCAGGACGACAACACCACCGACTACGAGTCGGACTGATCGATGGCCTCCACCGTCCTGGTCGTCACCGCGCTGGAAGACGTCACCGCGGACTGGGTCATCGCCGCTCTGAACGAGCGTGAGGTGCCCGTCGTACGCGTCGATCCCGCCGACATCGGGCCCGCCCTGACCTTCGGATTCCGCATCGGTGAGAACAGCCCGGTGTGGGGCGGGCGGCTGCGTACGGCGAGCCGGGTGGTGGAGCCGGGGGAGGTGGCGGCGGTCTACTACCGCCGCCCCACCCCGTATGCCGCCCGGTACGGGCATCTGTCCCCGCAGCAGCGGGAGTTCGCCGCTGCCGAGGCGAGGCATGGGTTCGGCGGCGTCCTGAACAACCTGCCCGGCGCGCTGTACGTCAACCACCCGGCCGCGGTGACCCGCGCGGACTTCAAGCCCGCTCAGCTTCAGAGGTTCGCCGGGCTCGGCCTAGCGATGCCACCGACCCTGGTCACCAACGACGTCGAGGCGGCCCAGAAGTTCGCCGCCGACCATGGCCCCGTCGTCTACAAGACGTTCCGCGGCCTGCCCCCCTCCGAGGACGGGCACACCGGAGCGATCTGGGCCCAGCGCGTCGACACGGAGTCCTTCGACGAATCGCTAGCGGTGACCGCGCACCTGTTCCAGGCCGAGGTCCCCAAGACTGGCGATGTGCGGGTGACCGTGGTCGACCGCCGGGTGTTCGCTCAGCAGATCGCTGCCCCGGACGGCGCGTTGGACTGGCGCCGCGGCGACTGGAACGACCTGATCCACGCCCCCATCACGGTGCCAGCCCCGGTCGAGGCCGCGCTGCACAGCTACCTGGCCTCGTTCGGGCTGGTCTTCGGCTGCTTCGACTTCGCCCTGACCGGGGCCGGGGACGCCCCGGAGCACTGGACGGCGATCGAGTGCAATCCAAACGGTCAGTGGGGCTGGCTCCCGGACGCGCCCGCCATCACCGAGGCATTCGCCGACACCCTGAGCAGGAAGGAGGCGGCAGCCCATGACGACGCCCGCCGACCTTGAGACCGACGCCGCGCGGCTGCGTGAGGCCATGGCGAAAGCCCTCGTCGAGGACGGCGTCCTGACCGACCCCGGCTGGCGGGCGGCGGTGGAGACAGTGCCGCGGCACCGGTTCGTGCCCGGCTTCTACCTTCCCGCCGACGAGCGCGACGGGAAGGGCCTGACAGTGTGGGAGCCGGTCACCGCCGAACTCGACTACGGCCGGTGGCTGGCCGCCGCGTACTCCGACACCACGCTGATCACGCAGTTCGACGGCGACGAACCCGACTGGAAGAACCCGCAGGTTCGGCACGGCGGTGCCCCGACGTCGTCGTCCACGCTGCCGTCGCTCGTCGTACGCATGTGGGCCGACGCGGACGTGCAGGAGGGCCACACGGTGCTGGAGATCGGCACGGGGACGGGCTACTCGACCGCGCTCGTGTGCGAACGGCTCGGCTCCGCCGACGTCACGTCGATCGAGGTCGACCCGCACCGACTCGACCAAGCCGCGAACGCTCTGTACGGCTGTGGGTACACGCCGACCCTGGCGGTGGCGGACGGACTCTATGGCTACTGGCCCGAGGCGAAGTTCGACCGGATCGTGGCTGCTTGTTCCTTCCGCGCCGTCCCGCCCGCGCTGCTTGCCCAGGCCCGGCCGGGCGGGAAGATCCTGCTCACCCTGTCGGGCTGGCTCTACGGATACGCCCGCGCCCTACTCACAGTCGCCGAGGACGGCACCGCCGAGGGGCAACTGCTGCCCGGCACGGTCTCGTTCATGTCGGCGAGGACCCATGCGGCGCCGGCCTTCGGCAACCCCGCCCACTGGGCCGCGGACCTCACGGAGAAGCCCAGGGCGGCCCGGCGCAGCCCGGAGAGGATCACGGCCGCGACCGAAGAGGCGTTCCACTTGCGGTTCCTGGCCCAAAGCGCGGTGCCCGACGCACAGATGGTCACCGTCGGCGAGACCGTGCACTTGGTCGACGTTGTCTCCGGCTCCGCCGCCACCCTCACCCGGTACGACGGCGATTGGCATGTGCGCGAGGGCGGCCCGGTGAAGTTGTGGGAACGGATCGAGCGCGTCCTGGACGCCTACGACACGGCCGACCGGCCGGGGCCGGAGACCTTCACCCTGCACGTCTACGGCGGCGGCCAGCACCTGCGACACCCGCAGCTGCCCGGTCTCCCGCTTCCCTGCCCCTGAAGGAGGGTCGGCCGCTGGGTCTCCCTACGTCGGCCTCGGCGCCGCCCTTCCCCCGTGGGGCGCCTAGGGCCGATTCGGTACTGCTTCCCGACAGCGAAACGCAGGCGGGCCCCGGCGACCATCTCCTCCCCCTTGAGGCCGCCCGCGGCCAGCACCTCGCGCGCGTAGCCCGGCGTCTGGAGCAAGCCCGGCAGCACGCTCACCGCGAAGTGCCACAGGCTCGTGGCCTCCGCCTCCAGTGCCATGTACCGCCGGTACCGCTCCCGGAACTGGGTCTGGTCGCTCACCGCCAGCT